>NZ_JBQZXC010000056.1:0-21740 GCF_053555815.1 Shigella sp. SIG6
TCGTCTGGGGAATATCTCCCCGCAGCCTTCAGGGAAAAATATCATCAGATGGCTGCTTAAAAAAAGAACAAATGGTAGTGTCCGCTATTGCCAGTACACCTCAAAACACTACGCTAATGAGTTGGGATGCCGTGCTCTATGATCTACGTAGTGAAAAAATTATCAGTAAAGATAATTACTTGACCGACTTAAATCGCAGACATCTTGAACTTGTTCTTCATACTAACCCCAATCCAAGCGGTTCGGTAACGAAGATTTTACGCACTATTTTTACTAAGCAGGTAAAGAGTTTAGGGCCGGAACTCTGTCATTTCTTGCACCATGAACTGACGAAAAAACGTTATGAAGTATGGCATCACTACGATGTACTGCACTACCAGTCATCGTCATTTTCTCGTTCACAATTTAATGCATTGATAAATTTACTGGCGCAACAATCACGCTTCGCTGATCTAAAATTATCAAACTACAAATAACCATCCTCCACGTACTCCCTGAACGATACCCGCCACCCTGCTATCGGCCTGGCATCATCGCGCAGGCCGAAGTTCAGGCAATACAAATCAAAATCCAAGACTATCCAACAAATCGTCCACCTGATCCTGACTGGCTACCACGCCGGCTTTGCTGGTATCGACCTGAGGTCCATTAAGCAAACTCTGGTTTTCACGTTTTGGACGCGACTCCTGTTCCGGGATGTTTTCCAACAGCACCATCAGCAACTGGCGTTCGATCTCCTGAATGACATCCATCATCCGCTTAATAACCTGCCCGGTGAGATCCTGAAAATCCTGCGCCATCATGATTTCCAGCAGTTGCGCGTTAGTAAAGCTGGTATGCGCGGGTACATCTGCCAGAAATTGTCGTGTATCTGTTACCAGTTCACGGGCGTCGGCAAGGTCAATCGGATCGGCAAACCAGTCATCCCAACGTTGGGTTAACGCTTTTGCTGATTTCTCCATTTGATCCTGATGCGGTTGTGACGCCTCAACACTGTTCAGCGCCCGCTCCGCAGCCTGGGCGGTCATCTGCACAACATAGTACAAACGATCGCGCGCATCGGGGATGGCTTCCGCCGCTTCGGCAATGGCCTGATCCAGCCCCAGTTCCCGCAAACTGTCGCGCAGCATACGCGTCAGGCTGCCGGTGCGCGCAATGATATCGCCAGCTGAATGCTCGTCAGCAGGTTTGATTGATGGTTGCATCATAGTCGCATCCTCACATGCCCAGTTTCTCAAAGATTTTGTTGAGTTTTTCCTCCAGCGTCGCGGCGGTAAATGGCTTCACCACATAGCCACTGGCCCCCGCTTGCGCCGCAGCAATGATGTTCTCTTTCTTCGCTTCTGCAGTCACCATTAACACTGGCAATGCCGACATCGCGCCATCCGCACGAATTGTTTTCAGCAATTCCAGGCCATCCATATTGGGCATGTTCCAGTCGGAGATAACAAATCCATAACCGCCTGCCTGCAACTTATTGAGAGCGTCGACACCATCTTCCGCTTCCTCAACATTATTGAATCCCAGCTCTTTCAGCAGGTTACGCACTATGCGTCGCATGGTGGAAAAGTCATCCACAACCAAAAATTTAAGTTCTTTATCCGCCATTTCACACTCCTGATTTAAATACGTATCGCCTGTCCGGCACTAATTGTTGCCAACATTTGCTGGCTTACCTGGCTAAGATCGACCACTTCGCAGACACCACCCATATTGATGGCCTCGCGCGGCATGCCGAACACCACGCAACTTGCTTCGTTTTGCGCAAGGGTCCATGCCCCCGCCTGACGCATCGCCAACATTCCCGCCGCGCCGTCGTTGCCCATACCGGTCAGGATCACCCCAACCGCATTACGCCCCGCCTGTTTGGCGACAGAATGGAACAACACATCTACCGAAGGCCGATGACGGTTAACCGCCGGGCCGTCGTGAATTTTGATTTGATAATTTGCGCCACTACGCGCCAGTTCCATATGCCGATCGCCCGGCGCAATATAGGCATGCCCCGGCAAGACACGTTCTCCGTCTTCGGCTTCTTTAACCCGGATCTGGCAAAGCTTATTAAGTCTGTCGGCAAAAGAGCGGGTGAAACCGGGCGGCATATGTTGGGTAATTAACAATGCCGGGCTGGAAAGCGGCAACGGTTGCAGTACGTGACGAATTGCCTCAGTTCCACCCGTTGAAGCACCAATCGCAATCAGTTTTTCAGAACTCAACAACGGCCCTGCCTTCAGCGTTGTCGGTGCTGACAATGGCTTATGTGCTGCAAGGCTCGCCTTTGCTGCCGTACGCACCTTTTCAGCAATCATTTCGCTATACGCCAGCATTCCTTCGCGAATACCCAGTTGCGGTTTGGTGACAAAATCTATTGCCCCCAGCTCCAGCGCGCGCAGCGTGACTTCTGATCCTTTGCCGGTCAAGGAAGAAACCATCACAACGGGCATTGGACGCAAACGCATTAATTTTTCGAGGAAATCCAGTCCGTCCATCCGCGGCATTTCAACATCCAGCGTCAGCACATCGGGATTGAATTTCTTAATCAAGTCACGCGCAACCAGCGGATCAGGCGCGGTCGCCACCATTTCCATGTCGCTATGGCTGTTGATGATTTCTGTCATGATCTGGCGCATCAGTGCCGAATCATCGACAGATAACACCCTGATTTTGCTCATCGTTAATCCTTACTTAGCGCATACACCGTCTGACCACGCAGCGTGAAGCGGCGCTCGAGGTGGCTAAAGTTTTCAGAGTGACCCGCAAACAGCAATCCGTCGGGTTTAAGGAGCGGAACAAAGCGGGGCAAAATCAACATAGTTCGCCAGCTCCTGACGCACGCGTACCAGCCCTTCATGCGGTCCCGTCCCTCGCATGAAATACCGTTGCAGTTGCTGCGGCGTCAGGTTTTTCAACTCTTCATGGCGATAGATACCGCTTCTGGCTTTTTCCAGCACTTCGGTGTCGATATCACTGGCAAACACTTTCCAGCGTCCGGGCACGGTGCCCAATGTGTCAGCCAGAGTCATCGCAATGCTGTACGGCTCTTCGCCGGTCGAAGCCGCCGCGCTCCATACGCGATACTCGCCAGAACGGCGACGTGCGTGATCCGCGAGCAGAGGGAAATGATGAGCCTCACGGAAAAATGCCGTCAGATTCGTGGTCAGCGAATTGATAAACGCCTGCCACTCACCGCTGTGCTGATTAGATTCCAGCAAGTTCAGATAATGACCGAAATCCGTCAGTCCCAGCGAACGCAAACGACGAACCAGTCGGTTGTAAACCATGTCGCGTTTATGGTCAGCCAGAACGATCCCGGCTCGTTGATAGATCAATTGACTTATCCGCCGAAAATGCGCGTCGGAAAGCGCCAGGCGCTCGGTCATCTGTAACAATAAAGACGTTTGCCCACAGGGCAGAGATGAAGTCATAGCGCCTTCTCAATCACTTCAGGATACCACTGGCGCAATTTGTAACTGCGCCGACTCATGTCGTGCTACTTCATGTTCTTCAAGGGTAAATACCGCCACACGCGACGAAAGATGGTCGGCCTGATTCGCCAGTTGTTCCGTTGCCACCGCCGCTTCTTCTACCAGCGAGGAGTTCTGCTGAGTCACCTGATCCATCTGGCTGACAGCCTGTGCAACCTGCTCAATCCCCCGCCGTTGTTCTTCCGACGCCGAAGCAATTTCTCCCATAATGTCGTTCACGCGGGTCACCGAACTGACAATATCGGTCATGGTCGCGGCGGCGTTATTCACCAGTTTCGAACCCTGCTGGACACGATTGACTGACTCTTCGATCAGCCCTTTGATCTCTTTTGCTGCCTGCGCGCTACGGCTGGCAAGATTGCGCACTTCACCTGCCACTACCGCAAAACCACGCCCCTGCTCTCCGGCGCGAGCCGCTTCCACTGCCGCATTCAGGGCCAGAATATTGGTCTGGAAAGCAATTCCGTCGATAACGCTGATAATGTCGCCAATTTTTTGCGAGCTGGTGGCGATCTCCTGCATGGTGTGAGTCATGGTACTGACCTGAACACCGCCCGCCTGCGCCGTTGTCGCGGCATTTTTTGCCAGTTCCGACGCCTGTCGTGCGTTATCGGCGTTTTGCCCTACCGTGGCGGTTAATTGCTCCATACTGGCGGCCGTTTGTGCCAGCGATGCCGCCTGCTGTTCGGTACGACTTGAGAGATCGTTATTGCCTGCGACAATCTCCGCGATCCCAATGTGCATCTCATGGCTTCCCTTACGCACATCACTCACCGTCCCACGCAAAGCCTGCTGCATGGTCTTCAGGCTGGCAAAAATGGCGGTGATCTCATTACGACCATATACCGCAATCGGACGCGCCAGATTACCCGCAGCAATGCTGTCAAAATGGCTACCGATAATGTCCAGTGGTTGAACAATCATCTTGCGCGTCCACCACAGCGCACTGCTGATGTAGATCGCCGCAACAATAATCATGCTGATAAACACCAGCGCCGAAATCTGATAGTTACGCTGGCTTTGCGCACTGGCGGCTTCCAGCACATGGTTGATCTCCAGCTGCCAGGCCTCAAAGTTAACGTCAAACGCATTCTGTGATCCCTGCACCGGCGCAGTGAGGAAATCCGAAAGTTGATTACTTTCAAGCCAGGTCGCCTGATGTTCGAGATCGTTGTGCCAGCGGGCAAAACTTTTCTCCGTCTCTTTTTGCAATGCCCTGACGTGCTCGTTGCCCGCAGTCATCGCCATAAAACTTTTAAACAGCGTGGTGGATTGCGTCAGACTGGCGCGCGCCGTCGTCATCAACGTTTTAATGTCATCCGCCGGATAGCTAAGCGCTGTCAGAGTGCCTGCTTTGTTCAGCGCGGTACTGGCCTGTAACATTACCGCCCGAGTTTGCGCTAATGCCGCACGTTGCTGATTGCTCTGCTCGCCGTGATTCAGTCGTTGCAAATCGTCGCGAAATGCCCAAAAAGACATGCCGTTACTGCCAATCTGCAAGATCCCGCAGAGAATCAAAATTAAAAACAGCGTGGTCGAAATTCGAATACGATTAAACATCAACGCTCCCCATCAGGCGGCAATGACCGCGTTAGTAAAAACTCGTCAAAATGTTTCCCAGTTTGGATCTTGTTCAGTAATTCGCAGTCGTGGCTGTGCCGGTGGTTGCTCACTGGCAGGACGGGATGGTGTTTGCGGTTTATTGGTGAGTGGGCTGTCTGCCAGACGGAACGCGGAAACCGCTTGCGTTAAACGACTCGCCTGTTCTTCCAGCGCAGCTGCGGCGGCAGCTGATTCCTGCACCAGCGATGCGTTCTGTTGCGTGACGCGATCCATTTCCGAAACCGCCAATGCGACTTGATCGATGCCACGGCTCTGTTCATCCGATGCCGATGCAATCTCGCCCATAATGTCAGTCACGCGAGTGACAGCATTGACGATATTGTTCATTGTTTCCCCGGCGCTTTCGACCAGCACCGAACCGGTATCAACGCGCGAGACGGAGTCTTCAATGAGGGCTTTGATCTCTTTTGCCGCCTGGGCGCTGCGACTGGCAAGATTACGCACTTCACCCGCCACCACGGCAAAACCACGGCCCTGTTCACCCGCACGCGCGGCTTCAACCGCGGCATTCAGCGCGAGGATATTAGTCTGGAAGGCAATACCGTCGATAACGCTGATAATGTCGGCAATTTTCTTCGAACTATCGGCGATCTCATGCATCGTTTTCACTACGCCATCCACCACTTTGCCGCCGTGCTGGGCGGTGTCGGAGGCACTTTGCGCCAGTTGCGAGGCCTGGCGGGCGTTATCGGCGTTTTGCTTCACTGTCGCGGTGAGCTGCTCCATGCTGGCGGCAGTTTCTTCCAGCGCGGATGCCTGCTGTTCAGTACGGGAGGAAAGATCGGTGTTGCCCGCCGCAATTTCACGGGTACCGGCATAGATGGCATCTGAACCTTCGCGGACATGAGTGACGGTGTCAGTCAAAGAGCGTTGCATATGTGAAACGCTCTGCGCCAGGTCACCCATTTCACTGCGCCCGTCAATGGTCAGGGTATTCGCCAGGTTACCACCGGCGATTTCGCGAATGTGAGCAATAATTTTTGCCAGCGGAGTAAGCAACATACGGCGAATGCCGTACCACGCCACCAGCAGAATCAATACCACCACCAGCGCGATAACCGCCAGTTGCCACTGGGCAAATCGGTAATCATCTGCGTTGTCAGTGACGATATCGCGATACAGTTTTTCACTGCTGAGGGCGTACTGAGCAAACGCTTCGCCCATTGCATTTTGCATTCCCTGGGTTGGCTGAGCGAAATAAGCTCCAGTATTGCCATAATCAAGATAATCAATCAGTTCAGTTAACGCTGTGTAATAGTTTTTATATTTTTCATCAAAATTACGGCTGGTAGCGACCATTTCAGGTAACGGTGCCATGCTTTTGAATTTTTTATAATGCGTCGCGGCCTGGGCCAATGTTTTCCTGGCGCTATCGAGCAATTCAACTTTGGCGTTACTTTGTTGATTGGAGGAAACCATCATCATCCGCACCGCTGAACGACTCAGGTTAATGCGCGTTTGCAGCATTAAATCCCAGGTTGACGTCAGCTCGCCCTGCTGTTCCCGTAATTGATTGGAAACCACAAAGCTCTTCTGGCTATGGTGAAGGGAAGAAAAAAACAAACTGCCGGAAATAAGCTGTAACAGTGCGAATACCCCCAGCACCATTACCAACAGCGTGACTACGCGGATACGGTTAATCATAAGGCACCTTCCTGAAAACAAGTTGATCTCGTTATCGGCAAGAAGGGGGGAAACTTTATTGCTGATGCCACCCGCCGCGAAATTGAAATAAAAAACCCGATGCGCAGATCATCGGGTTCATTTCAATTGAGGAAATCGGGAGAATTACGCCACTTCTGACGCCGCGCTATCTAACAGCGCCATCTCTTCGCTGTTCAGCAGTTTTTCGATGTTCACCAGAATCAACATACGGTCGCCCAGTGCGCCCAGTCCAGTGAGATATTCTGTTGAAAGCGTCACGGCAAACTCTGGTGCCGGACGAATTTGCTCCGCCGTCAATGAAAGCACGTCTGAAACGCCGTCAACCACGATGCCGACCACCCGCTGTCCGAGATTCAGGACGATAACTACCGTGTTGTCGTTATAGTCCACATCCACCTGGCTGAACTTAATTCGTAAGTCAACAATCGGCACAATAACGCCGCGCAGATTCGTGACGCCTTTGATAAACGCTGGCGTGTTCGCAATCCGTGTTACCTGATCGTAGCCACGGATCTCCTGCACTTTCAGGATATCAATACCGTACTCTTCATCACCAAGGGTAAATACCAGAAATTCCTGGCCTGACGGCTCGCTGGCCAGCTTTGTTACATTCGTCATACCGGTCATTTTGTTACCTTTTTACTCATTCAGGCGGCGGTGTTCGCCATACGTTGTTCGCGGTTTATCGCCTGCAAGGCGGAGACATCAACAATCAGTGCCACGCTGCCGTCGCCAAGAATGGTCGCAGCAGAAATGCCGGGGACTTTGCGATAGTTACTTTCAAGGTTTTTAACCACAACCTGGTGTTGACCAATTAATTGATCCACCAGCAAGGCGTAGCGGCGACCGCCACTTTGTAAGATCACCACAATTCCCTGGGTGGCTTCGGTTTTCGCGCCCGCGACGTTGAACACTTTCCACAGTTCGACGATGGGCAGATATTCACCCCGCACTTCCAGCACCCGCTCGCCGCCGGCCAGTGGATGGAGATCGGCTTCACGGGGTTGCAGTGATTCCATAACAGCATTCAGCGGCAGAATGAAAACTTCATCCGCAACGCGTACGGACATGCCGTCGAGGATGGCCAGCGTCAGCGGCAGTAAAATGCGGATCGTAGTGCCAGTACCCTGCTTCGACTGGATTTCGACATGACCGCCCATCTCCTGGATATTACGTTTAACGACGTCCATGCCGACGCCGCGCCCGGAGACGTCGGTGACCTGCTCTGCCGTGGAGAAGCCTGGTGCAAATATCAGCATTGCAACTTCGTCGTCGCTCATGTTTTCGCTGACAGTCAAACCTTGCGAGGCCGCTTTTGCCAGAATTCGCTCACGGTTTAGCCCCGCCCCATCGTCGGTCACTTCAATGCAAATGTTGCCGCCCTGATGTTCGGCAGACAGAATTAAATTTCCGACGCTGTTTTTACCTGCGGCGAGCCGTTTTTCTGGCAGTTCAATACCGTGATCGAGGCTATTGCGTACCAGGTGGGTCAGCGGGTCGATAATGCGTTCTATCAGGCTCTTGTCGAGCTCGGTGGAACTGCCCACCAGCGTCAGTTCTACCTGCTTGCCGAGTTTTCCCGCCAGATCACGCACCAGCCGGGGATAGCGACTAAAGACATATTCCATCGGCATCATGCGAATCGACATCACTGATTCCTGCAAATCACGGGCGTTACGTTGTAACTGCCCCATGCTGGTAATCAAATCACCATGATTAACCGGGTCCAGTTCGCTGGAACGCTGGGCAAGCATGGACTGGGTGATAACCAGCTCGCCGACGAGGTTAATTAATTGATCAACCTTTTCTACCGCTACACGGATGCTGGTGGATTCACTGCTGCGCGTCGTTTTTTCCCGCTCCACGCGGCCGGTTGGCGCTTGTTCGGCTGCCAGTTTAAGCACAGGTGGGGTAGCTATTTTTGGCGAAACTTCTACTGTTTCAAAGGTAATCTGATCGGCTTCAATCACAAAACAGAGTACCGCTGTGATGTCATCTTCGGCGATATCGCCCGGTAATATTGCCGAGAGAGAATCCGCCCCTTTCACCACGTCATTTAACGTTGTCAGATGCCCCAGCTCTTCTTCCAGCAGGTCGACTTCGCCGGCCTTCAGGCGCGAAAGGATAATTCGTCGCGGCAACTGACTGCGACTTTGCTCATCTTGCGGTTCACTTTTGGCAACCACACTTAATCGGGTCACTGCAGATGGCGTTTCGCCTTTCGCTTCTAATGCCAGTTGACGCAAGGCCTGGCAGATATAATCGTAGCTGGCGGCATCCGGCTCTTGCGACTGTTTATAAGCGTCGAGCTGTTCTTGCATGATGTCCTTCGTTTCCAAAAACAGATTGATAATGTCGGTGTTGAGTTGCATCTCACCTCGTCTGGCTTCATCGAGCAGGTTTTCCATCAGATGCGTGGTTTCCTGCAAAACGCTGAAGCCAAAAGTTCCTGCCCCTCCTTTGATCGAGTGGGCAGCCCGAAAGATGGCATTCAATTGTTCGGCATCTGGCGCTTCCGGCTGCAAAACCAGCAGATGCTGCTCCATATCAGCCAACAGTTCGTCCGCTTCATCAAAAAATGTCTGATAAAAATCGCTTATATCGATGCTCACGCTGTCACCTCGGTTCGGCTGATGGCATTGTGGGAACACTGACCTGTGGTGCAACCTCAGGTTTTTCCAGGGCGCTTACTGGCTCATTCTGGCTTTCGGCGTTTTCATGCAAAATGGCCTGTTCGGCTTGTTTGTTCAGTACCAGCAGGCTGATGCGACGGTTGACGGCATCATCAGGTCCGCGATCGCTTAAGCGCATCGTTGCCGCCATGCCGACGACACGTAACACTTTGCCGCTATCCAACCCTCCGACCATCAGTTCGCGGCGGGATGCATTGGCCCGATCGGCAGAAAGCTCCCAGTTGCTGTAACCTTTCTCACCGCTGGCGTAGGGAAAATCATCGGTATGACCTGAAAGGCTAATACGGTTGGGAATACCGTTCAGCACAGGCGCGATGGCGCGCAGAATGTCGCGCATATAGGGTTCGACATCGGCACTGCCGGTTCTAAACATCGGGCGATTCTGGCTATCGATGATCTGAATACGTAGACCTTCCTGGACCAGATCGATTTTGAGATGGAGACGTAACGCCCGCAGTTTCGGATCGGACTCTATCAACTGGTCGAGATCACCCCGCAATTTCCGCAATCGACTTTGCTCCATGCGTTTTTTCAGCTCTTCGATGTTCGGCTGCTTATTCACTTCCCCCTGGCTTTGGGTGTAATCATCACCACCGCCGGGAATTGGGCTTTCACTATTGGAAATGCGATCGCCGCCCGTAACCGCTGTCGCCAGTGGAGTCCGGAAGTACTCCGCAATCTGAATCAACTCTTTTGGGCTGGAGATGGAGATCAGCCACATCACCAGAAAAAAGGCCATCATCGCAGTCATAAAGTCGGCATAAGCAATCTTCCACGATCCATGTGCTGCCCCGTGGCTTTTGGCTTTGCGTCGTTTGACGACAATAATCGGATGCGCTTGATTCTTCATGCTTCCTCGGTTGTCGTCTGTTGTTGCGGATTTTTCACCGCACGCACATGCTCTTCCAGTTCAATAAACGACGGACGTTCGCTGGAATAGAGCGTTTTGCGACCAAACTCAACGGCGATAGGCGGTGCGTAACCGTTCAGATTAGAAAGCAGAGTGACTTTGACGCACTGCATCATTTTGCTGGTTTCGGCGCTTTTCTGACGTAAAACACTCGCTAGTGGGGAAATAAATCCGTAAGCCAATAAAATACCGAGGAAAGTCCCCACCATCGCATGTGCGATAAGCGCCCCCAGCTCGGCGGCAGGACGATCGGCTGAACCTAACGCGTGAACGCCCCCCATTACAGCCGCGACAATACCAAACGCCGGAAGTGAGTCCCCGACCAGCGCCAGACTGTTCGCCGGGACTTCTGCCTCGCTTTCGTGCGTCTCAATCTCTTCATCCATCAGGGCTTCGATTTCGAAGGTGTTCATGTGACCGCTGATAATCAGGCGCAGATAATCGACGATAAAATCAAGCATGACGCTATCCGCGAGGATGCGTGGGTAGCTGGCGAAGATCTCGCTCTCACGGGGATTTTCAATATCACGTTCCAGCGAAAACATCCCCATCTGCCGCGATTTCGCCATCAACCGATAAAGCAGAGCCAGCAGATCCATATACATTGCTTTGGTGTATTTGGAGCGACGAAACAGCAACGGCAGCGCTTTCAGCGTGCCTTTAATCGCTTTGCCATTATTGCCGACGATAAACGACCCAATCCCTGCACCGGCAATAATCACCAGTTCAGCGGGTTGATAGAGTGCTCCAAGGCTTCCACCGGTCATCAAATAACCGCCGAAAACTGTACCGAGAACAACCAGGTAACCTAATAAGATAAGCACGACATCATCCTTCCACTGTTGACCATGACAGGATGTTCAGTCGTCAGGCGTTAACGCGCGATTGGGGCAAAAAAAAGCAGCGGTACGTCGTTACCGCTGCTGGAATGTTGCGCCACACCGTATCAGTTAAACAGCCTGTACTCTCTGTTCATCCAGCAGTTGTGGGATAATATCGGCAGGATTCTGGGAAAGTTTACGTCTTTTTACTGCCCGGGATGGCGGTTGACATAAGCTGCAGGCAAAGCTGCCAACAGGCTGGTGAGCGTGGGTAATAAAATTGCCGCCGCAGCAGTTGCAGCTGGAAAGTTGCAGTAATCCACTTTCAACAAACCGCACCAATGTCCAGGCACGGGTTAATGCCAGCAGTGGTCCTTCTTCTGCTTGTGGGCACTGTTCAAGGTATAAACGGTAGGCTTTGATCACCGCATCGACGCCATTACACAAACCGGTTTTCAGTAAAAACTGCCATGCATTACAGAACATCGAAGCATGAACGTTTTGTTCCCAGGTCATAAACCAGTCGGTTGAGAATGGCAGCATGCCTTTCGGCGGTGGGCTTCCGCGTAGTTCTTTATAAAGTTTTATCAGGCGTCCGCGACTTAACTGTGTTTCGCTTTCCAGCATCTGCAAACGAGCGCCCAGGGTGATCAATTCCATTGCCAGCTGAATATCCCGCGCTTCCTGAACAATGCTTTTTTCACTCATGATCAGGCCCTTTTCTTGCGCAGCGCTTCTTCAGGCTGATTAACATCATTCAGCAAGCGTGTTGAGAGCATGATGCCGGTATGAATTTGCTGGAGATCGTCAACGCGGGAATCTTGCGTCAACTGAGTAATCGTCTGGTGGCTGTCAAAACGGAAGTGACAAACCAGCTGATTGGTTTCTGCCAGCTTAACCATTTGCGGAAGAGTCAGTGCCGCTAACGTTGTCGCCATTTCTTCATTTATGCCGAGACGAAACATAGCGGACGCTTTGTCCTAAACAATCAGACGCTGTGCAAGTAGTAAATATGACAAGTTGATGTCATAAATGTGTTTCAGCAACTCGGAGGTATGCATTATTCCCACCCAGAATAACCAACTTTATTTTTATGCGGTCTCACCGCACCCCGTGATGTCGCCGGGAAGCTCCGGTAAAAAATAATTAGCATTAGAATAGTTGCGATAAGCTGCAATAAGCAGAGCCACCTTTTTGGTTTAATAAGTCCTTACAAATAGAAGGGGGTCTTTACACTTATCTAAGATTTTTCCTAAATCGACGCAACTGTACTCGTCACTACACGCACATACAACGGAGGGGGGCTGCGATTTTCAATAATGTGTGATGCAGATCACACAAAACACTCAATTACTTAACATAAATGTATAAGTCATACTTTTGTTTTGGGTGTATTTCAATCTGTTAAAAAGTTTTTCGCTACGCTAGCAAGCAAAAATGAAACAGGAATAATCGAAATGGGATGTTGCGCACGGTTAAAATAACTCACCGTAAATAATCATCTGCTATAAATAATCACTTTCATGCAATACCAGATAAGCTATTTTTAAACAGACACTTACCGCACAACAAACTAATTAAATACAAAGAAAGGCAACAATCAACTTAATGTTAATAAAATGTTTTTCATATGTTAACCACTTGTTTGATGCGGGGAATCAGTACATTATTTTCTTATAATTACAGTTGAAATCATATGATCACCGAGAGTGATTGATTAATTGTCTTTACTAATAATCAGACTAATATTTACCTGTTTGACTGAGTTGGGATTGCGTCGTTTCTCCATTAGGAGTAAAGCTTTAATGTCACCTGAAGTTCACAGCAGAATAAGGAACAGGTTATGAGCTATAGCAATATTCTTGTCGCTGTTGCGGTTACACCGGAAAGTCAGCAACTGCTGGCAAAAGCGGTATCTATCGCCAGGCCAGTAAAGGGACACATCAGTTTAATTACTCTCGCTTCCGACCCGGAAATGTACAATCAATTAGCCGCGCCGATGCTTGAAGATTTACGCAGCGTGATGCAAGAAGAAACGCAAAGCTTTCTTGATAAGTTAATTCAGGATGCGGGGTATCCCGTTGACAAGACGTTTATTGCCTCAAGTGAGGTCGATGTGCTGTTAGTTCCACTTACGGGAGATTAACCGCTCCTACGCAAGCTTTGGAAAGGTAGCAACTTTATCGCGCTGCTGGCTTTCCGCGCTTCGCGGAACTATCTGCTTTAGGTCGCTAATGAAGCACTCCTGCCAGTGGTTAATATCGTTTTTCACGATAACGTCCAGCATTTCTGCATGACGGGAAATACGTTCCGCCAGCGACATAGTCAATGCACGATCCAGCGCAGCTGCAACTTCGTCACGATCGTAGGGGTTAACAATTAACGCCGACGTTAACTCGTTTGCCGCTCCCGCAAATTGCGAAAGAACAAGAACGCCCGGGTTGGCTGGGTCCTGAGCAGCAACATACTCTTTTGCTACCAGGTTCATCCCGTCACGCAGTGGCGTCACTAAGCCCACGTCAGAGTAGCGGAATATTTTCATCAGTAATTTACGGTCAAAATGCTGATTCAAATAATAAAGCGGCGTCCAGCCTAATTGCCCGTATTTACCATTAATTCGTCCAGCTTCATTTTCGAGCTGATGACGAATATCCTGGTAGGCTTGCACATCACCACGCGACGTTGGTGCAATCTGGGTATAACGAATTTTACCATGATGCTGCGGATATTTTTCCAGCAATGCCTCATAGGCGAGAAAACGCTCCGGCAAACCTTTGGAATAATCCAGCCGTTCGACAGAAAAGATATTTTGTACGTTTTTCAATTCCGCTTTAAGTTGCGCCAGTTTTGGCGGCAGTGGCCCGGCAGCCTGTTTGGCTATTTCTTTCGGTTCAATGCCGATCGGGTAGACTTCTGTTCGAAATGCTTTTCCCCAGGCTGTATGGCTTTTTGCGCTACGTGTCGTGACGCGGGTCAGGTTAGAAAGGCAATCCAGGAACGCCAGACGATCGTTTTCTGTCTGGAAACCCAGCAAATCATAATCACAAAGCTGTTCAAGCAAGGTGTCATATGTCGGCAGCGCGTTGAAAATTTCCGGTGTCGGGAAAGGAATATGCAAGAAAAAACCAATGCGATTATTCACCCCACGTTTGCGTAATTCATGCGCAAAGGGCAACAGGTGATAATCGTGGATCCAGATAATGTCATCGTCTTGCAACAGCGGCAGTAATTTATCTGCCAGCAACGCATTTACGCGTAGATAGCCGTCCCAGGCAGGACGCTGAAATTGCACCAGATCGAGCCGATAATGAAAAGCGGGCCAGAGAACGGCATTGGAGAATTGGTTGTAGTATTCGTCAAGGTCCTGTTCGCTGAGGTTAAAAGAGGCCCACGTAATGTTACCTTTTTTCACCTTTTTTAGCGGCTGATCCTCATTCCCTGTTTCACCACTCCAGCCAAACCACAGTCCGCCTGCGGCTTTCAGTGCCCCCAGTATGCCAACGGCAAGGCCACCGGCACTGGCGGCGTGCTCGTCTGGTGGTGCAATCCGGTTAGATACTACGACTAAACGACTCATAGTCATCACTCCTGTTATTTTCTCTTTTTTGTTGTAATGCGGTGGTTATCATTTCAAGCCAGCTCCAGACATCCGGCACACCCGCCAGTCGCCATGATGTCTGAGTTGCACCTGTGCCAATTTTTACTGACATTCCGCCCAGTCGGTTAACGACTGCGAAGCCAGATTCATCGGTTAAATCATCGCCCAGAAATACGGGCGTTCGCCCGATAAAAGGAGCTTCCTGCATAAAGGCTGCAATCGCTTCACCTTTACTGGTACCTCTCGGTTTGATCTCGACAACACACTTTCCCTGCTGTAACGCCATTTGTGGCCAGATCTGAGTAATACGTTGCGCTAATGTCATTAATGCGTCTTCATGCTGCGGAGCCTGACGATAATGCAGCGCAAAAGCCATCCCTTTCGCCTCCAGCTCCGCGCCGGGATACTGAGCGATGACCGTATGCAGTTGCACGCTAATATCACGCGCAATCGCATCCGGCAGATGAACGATATGTGTTTTACCATTGATGTCACGGCGCTCCGCCCCATGCACGCCCGCTAACGGGAAGCGATAAGGTTTTGCCAGTGCGTCAAGCTCCACCATTGAGCGCCCTGATATCAATGCCAATGCACCATCACTTGCGGTTGCCAGTAGCTGTAGTCCTTGCAGAATATTGTCAGGCACGACGACCTGATCGGGATGCGGTTTGATTTCCGCCAGCGTTCCATCAAGATCAAAAAACCAGGCATATTTCGCGGATAGTTCAGGGGTTTCGGTTAACGGTTCTGTCACCCGGCTCTCCTCCTTCTCTTTTCTTATTGTGTTGCGCAGACCGCGCTTTACAGACATGTAAGTATAGACAGTGTGACGGAGGTCGCCATTTGCAACGAAGAACAGCCAACCGTTGTGGCGGCTGGCTGTGGTGGGAAAAAACGTTAAATTGTTGTGGAAAAAAGCATCAGACAGTGCGTTTCGCTTTTTGCTTGTAACGGTCGAAGATCACCGCTGCCAGCAGGATTAAGCCGCGAACCACGTACTGCGCGAAAGGAGAAATATTAAGTAGGTTCATGGCGTTTTCCACGGTGCCTAAAATTAAGATACCCGCCACCACATATGAGATTTTTCCGATGCCACCTTTCAGAGAAACGCCACCTAAAACGCAGGCGGAGATAACAATAAGCTCATAACCAATCGACGTCATTGGCTGCCCACTAGTCATACGTGAAGCCAGAATAATTCCGGCTATCGCAGATACCAGGCCAGAGAGAACAAAGATAATAATTTTGGTGCGAACAACCGGTACACCCGCCAGACGCGCAGCCTCTTCGTTCCCGCCAATCGCCAGGGTATTACGACCAAAGGTGGTTTTATTCAGCAGCAAACCAAAGATAATCAGACACGCGACGGTGAGCCAGATTGGCGCAGGCAGACCGAACCAGTTAGCGTAACCAAGGGCAAAGAAGCTTTCATCTTCGATACCGACCGCTTTACCGTCTGAAATGATGTACGCCAGACCTCGAACAATCTGCATCGTTGCCAGTGTCGTGATCAGAGCATTTATTTTCAGTTTGGCGATAACAAAGCCATTGACCAGGCCACAGAGAACGCCCAGCAACAAACCCGCTGCCACGCCAATCCACAGGCTTTCAGTCAGGTTGATAACCACCGCCGTGGTGACACCCGCACAGGCAATTACGGAGGCGACAGAAAGGTCAAAGTCACCGGAAGCAAGGCAGAACAACATGCCACACGCCACCATCCCCGACATGGAAATTGCCAGGCCCAACCCTTTCATATTAATGAAGGTGGCAAAATTTGGGACAAAAATGGCACAGGCGATAAAGAGCACCGCAAACACCACCAGCATGCCGTACTGATCCCAGATACGCCCGAAGCTGAATGACGACTTAGGTGCGCCAGACCCCGATGTAGAAACAGAAGACATCATACTCTCCTTACTCAGGCAACTGCCTGGCTGACTTTAGGCATCGCAAGGCTCAGTGCCTGACGCTCATCTGCCTGCTCGTGTAACAATTCACCGGCGATTTCGCCTTCCCGCATCACCACAATCCGGTCGGCAACGCCGAGGACTTCAGGTAAGTCGCTGGAGGCAAACAGCACCGCCACGCCCTGCGCCGCCAGCGCATAAATTACGTTATATATTTCGTGCTTAGCGCCAACATCAATGCCGCGCGTAGGTTCATCCAGCAAAATGACCTTCATCTCTTCCGATAACCAGCGGCCCAGAATGGCTTTTTGCTGATTTCCGCCTGAGAGATTCATGATCAGTTGCTCCGCGCCCGGCGTTTTGATGTTGAGCGAACGAATGTGCTGATCGGCATTGTTTTCTTCCCAACTGTTGTTGATTACACAACCGCCGAGCACATGTTTGCGTCTGGCACTGATGTTGATATTGTCGCGAACGGAGTGCACGGGAATAATGCCTTCCGCTTTGCGAGCTTCCGGGCAGAGCATCATGCCTGCGGCAATGGCGTGGCTCGGTTTACGAATATCGATCGGCTGTTGGTCGATATAAACCTGACCGGCGGTGATTTGCGTCCCGCCAAACAAGCCTTTCATTAATTCGCTACGCCCCGCCCCTACCAGACCAAACAGCCCAACAATTTCACCACTGCGAACCGCCAGACTTATTGGCGTACGCACGCCTGGTGCTTTCACAGCATCAAGACGCAGGCGCTCCTCGCCATAACTACGAGGTTGCCAGCCGTAGATATCGCCAATGTCGCGCCCGACCATCGCCTGCACCAGCGCGTCGTGGTCAACCTGCTGCATATCGGTAAAGGTTTTGACATAACGTCCATCTTTAAAGACAGTGATGGCATCGCTGAGGGCAAATATTTCTTCCATACGGTGAGAAACGTATAAGATCACCCGCCCCTCTTTTCGCAGTTCACGAATAACGCGGAAAAGATTGCCGATTTCGCGGGCAGAAAGGGAGCTGGTTGGCTCATCAAAGGCGATAATTTTAGCGTTACGCGCCAGCGCTTTGGCGATTTCAACCATCTGCCACTGACCAATGGCGAGATATTTCAGCGGCGTGTCCGGGTCAATATCCATACCAAGATGTTTAAGTTGTAAACCCGCCTCATAATTCAGCAATGAGCGATTCACAATGCCGCCTTTATGCGGCAGCTGGCCGAGATAGATGTTTTCCGCGACGGTCATTTCCGGCACGAGATGCAGTTCCTGGTAAATAATCGCCACACCCGCGTTAAGTGCTGCGGTCGTGTCGGAAAAGGACATTTCCTGCCCATTAATCACTACAGAACCCGTGGTTGGCGCATAGTTGCCGCTGAGGATTTTTAAGAGAGTTGATTTTCCTGCGCCATTTTCACCCATCAACGCATGAACCTGACCGGCATAGCAGTCAAAACTAATATCCGTCAGCGCCTTAACGCCGGGAAACGTTTTACCGATGCCGCGAAATGAGAGATACGGGGTAGACTGTTGCATAACGTCTCCGTGAATCACTGGTCGTTCACACCCCCTCTGCATCATGCAGAGGGGAATTTTTCCGGCAAATTACTTACCGCCTAAACCTTTTTTCTCCAGTTCTTCTTTAAAGTTGTCACGCGTGATCAGTACCACGTCTGTAACTTCGGTAAATTTTGGCGTTTCAACGTCTTTTGCTACCCAGTTGTAAAGCATTTCGCTGGATTTATAGCCATGTACGTCCGGGCTTGGCAGCAGGGAACCGTAGAAGCCGGTTGCCTGTGCTTTAGACAGTTCGCTTACTGCATCCACACCGTTAATACCAATACCGATGATATCGGCTGCTTTAAAGCCCTGACCTTCGGTTGCACGTACGCCGCCAAGTACGGTGCTGTCGTTCATACCGACGATCAGCCAATGTTTAACTTCCGGATGTTGAACCAGCATTGAGTTGGCAGCGTCAAATGCCCCCGGGATGTCGTTAGATTTGGTAGGTACCTGATAAATTTGTTTTTCCGGGAATCCTGCAGCTTTCAGTGCGTCCATAGAACCCGTTGTACGGCGGCGGGCGGTATCCAGTTCGTTGGCGGTAATCGCCATCACTGCGCTTTCTTTGACATCCCAGCCACGTTTCTGCATCTCTTTATACAGTTCCTGGCCCTGACGTTCGCCAATTTTAGTCGCCGCCATCATCACCAGAGGAACGGTATCCATTGGCTTACCTTTGGCGTTAACAAACTGGTCATCCACTGCAATGACTTTCATATCGTAGCCACGCGCTTTCGCGACGATGGCAGAGCCGAGTTTCGGGTCCGGAGTACAAATAACGAAACCTTTTGCGCCACTGGCTGCCAGGCTGTCGATCGCGTTCAATGTTTTTTCGCCATCCGGCACGGCAATCTTAATAACCTCAAACCCTAAATCCTTCCCGGCTTTATCGGCAAACTTCCATTCGGTCTGGAACCACGGCTCTTCCGGTTGCTTCACCAGAAAACCGAGCTTCAGGTTCTCCGCCATAGCGGATTGTGACATAACGGCTGCCAGACCAATGGCTGCCAGGGCTTTAGTAAATTTGTGCATGGTTCTCTCCAGCTTTAGTGTCGTTTTGTGTAGGGCAAAAACGAATGACATTCGTTAAATTAATCGGAAAACAAAGCATTACCTTTTATCTAAAAGATAAGTGACCGTGTTGACATAGTTTTAGCGAGAAATTAATTCTCCATAGGAGAGCAATATCACATCGCAGAATTACAGTGAGAACGTGCATAAATTTAGCGGGAAAAGACATAAGGAAAAGCCAATTTGTCAGACAAATTGTTGAATGCACAGCAGATTAATCCATAAGATTAGCCTGGAAATCCTTGTTGTCTTCGGTACCCATGCGGGATGTCTTCTTTTTAACCAGTCAATAGGCCGCATTACCTGGCGTTGAGTTTTTGAAATGGTGTAATAACCACAACTCAAAGATGTGGAAAATGCGCGTCATTCATTTCGCCATTAATTATCACTGTGCTCATTAATTAACAGAACACGTATAATGAGAGCCATCTCGCAAAAATGAAAAAACGTTTTATAAAATCATCACTTCATCATGAATTCAAATTCATCGATTAATATCAACAAGATACAAAAAGCACTATCATTAAAATTCATTGCATTTACATTGATTTCACCAATGAAATGTAAAAATATATAAACTTGATGATTTAAGCATTTTCTTATAACCGTTCAGACGTTATTCTTATTTCAGATCATCGTCAGAATTGACTCCACGATCACATTTCGGACCGGCAGAAAGGAATTATTCTGCAAACAGTAATTATGGTGTTTTGATTTATCTTGCACCTCTCCACTTCTGGATATAAGGATATTAGGTATGGCAACCGCTGGAATGCTTCTCAAACTCAACTCTCAAATGAACCGCGAGTTTTACGCATCCAATCTCTACCTTCACCTGAGTAACTGGTGTTCTGAACAGAGTCTGAACGGCACCGCCACTTTCCTTCGCGCCCAGGCACAGAGTAATGTGACCCAAATGATGCGCATGTTTAACTTTATGAAGAGTGTCGGCGCTACCCCCATCGTTAAAGCCATTGATGTTCCAGGTGAAAAACTGAACTCTCTGGAAGAACTGTTCCAAAAAACGATGGAAGAATACGAGCAACGTTCAAGCACGCTGGCGCAGTTAGCCGATGAAGCGAAAGAACTGAATGATGATTCAACCGTCAATTTCCTGCGCGATCTGGAAAAAGAACAGCAGCATGATGGCCTGTTGCTGCAAACCATTCTTGATGAAGTGCGCAGTGCGAAACTTGCGGGTATGTGCCCTGTGCAGACCGACCAACATGTTCTGAATGTCGTGTCACACCAGCTGCATTGATCATACATCGGCGCTAATACATTGCGCCGATGAAGTTTTTGAGAAACCGCTGCCTCATCTGTTTGAAGCAGCGGTTTTTTTAATGGGATTCACCCTGTGGGGTAAACTTGAGTTCAATCAGCGCGATGGCTTTTTGGATTGCCCGCATGGTGACCGGGTCTGCGGCAGCGGGATGATGAGTAAAGTCGATATTCTTCAGCTGACTGGACATTTTTTCACGAACTTCAACGGGCGCGATTACATCGAGAACATCCAGAATTTGTTTGATAACCAACTGGCAAGCTACCACATCAGAAACCAGTTCCTGATCGGCATTCAGCGGCTGGGACATCGTAAACTCCTGATAGCATTTTGAAAGCCGTTATAGTAGCGGCTTCACATCTTCAGCGATAGTCACATCCACCGTCATCAGGACACAAAAAACCTGCCGGAGCAGGTTTTTTGTTATCGGAACATATTGCCTGGCGGTACGTCTTTGAACGTCTTGCAATAGTTATTGAACATACTTTTCAGGATTTTGCGCAGTTTCATCGCGGCACTCCGACCATTTGTTATACAGGTGTTATTGTCTTTGCGCTTATAATATGACAACCATCACAAAAATCAATCTTTATGTGATACAAATCACATAAATACCCCTTTAATGTTATAAAAATGATAATCAAAAAACAGCCCCCCTATTTCTGACACCTACAGATGGCAAGAAATAGCGCCTGCCAGGCGTCTTTTCCGGCCATTGTCGCAGCGCTGTAACGCGTAAAATAGTGCTTTCTCTTACTCTTCTGGCTGGACCATGAGACTTCTGATTCTGACTCTTTCATTAATAACGCTGGCGGGGTGTACGGTTACTCGCCAGGCCCATGTGAGCGAAGTTGACGCGGCAACAGGTATTGTACGGTTGGTTTATGACCAGGCTTTTTTGCAGCATGCCCATACCGATCGTTATGTCAGTCGCGGGATCGCCGATCGCGCATGCCAGCAGGAAGGCTATACCCACGCGATCCCCTTTGGTCAGCCAGTAGGCAACTGTAGCCTTTTTGCGGGTTCCTTATGTTTGAATACGGAATTCACTTTGTCATATCAGTGCCATCATTCCGCCTTCCCTGTCTTTCTCTAAATATTTTAATCAGCGAGGGGATCTTCGCTGATT
>NZ_JBQZXC010000057.1:0-21524 GCF_053555815.1 Shigella sp. SIG6
TCCGTGTGGAGAGTCGCAGGAGATTACGCGTCCGGGAACTCACGGATAAAGCGTTCGACATCTTCAACCATATGGTCGTTGCCGACAAAGAACGAACGGCGCTGGTGCAGAGTTTCCGGGATGATATCCAGAATACGCTCTTTGCCATCGCTCGCTTTACCGCCCGCTTGTTCCGCCAGGAATGCCATCGGGTTGCACTCATAAAGCAAACGCAGTTTGCCGTCCGGGTGGCTGGCGGTGCTTGGGTAGAGATAAATACCGCCTTTCAGCAGGTTACGGTGGAAATCCGCAACCAGTGAACCGATATAACGCGAGGTATACGGGCGATTGGTGGATTTATCTTCTTCCTGGCAGAATTTAATGTACTTCTTCACCCCGTTCGGAAACTTAATGTAGTTTCCTTCGTTGATGGAGTAGGTTTTGCCTTTCTCCGGGAAGCGCATCCGTTCCTGGCACAGGCAGAAAACGCCCAGCGAAGGATCGTAAGTAAAGGCGTGAACACCGCATCCGGTGGTGTAAACCAGCATGGTAGAGGAGCCGTATACCACGTAACCTGCCGCAACCTGTTTGTTACCAGGCTGGAGGAAATCTTCTTCCGTTACCGGCGTGCCAACAGGCGTAACGCGGCGGTAGATGGAGAAAATGGTACCGACAGAGACGTTAACATCGATGTTGGACGAGCCATCCAGGGGGTCCATCAGCACCACGTATTTTGCGTGTTCACAGCCTTCAAAGACGACAATCTCATCTTCTTCTTCAGAGGCAATCCCCGCAACGATATCGCGTGCTTTCAGTGCGGCTTTCAGTTTTTCATTAGCGAACAAGTCGAGTTTTTGCTGAACCTCGCCCTGCACGTTATCAGCACCGCTGGCACCCAGGATATCAACCAGTCCTGCTTTGTTGATATCGCGATGGATAATCTTGGCGCCCAGTTTTATTGCCGACAGCAAAGCAGTGAGCTCACCGGTAGCATGAGAAAACTCGTGCTGCTTTTCGACAATAAATTCACCTAACGTTTTCATAAAACTTTCCCTGCAATGTTTATGGAGTAAAGCGACCGCAACAATCTTAACAAATAATCTCAATGTTGCGCTCAGGTGAATCGCGCCAGCAAATTGCGGATTATCCTGAAATACGTTTCTCACTTGCCCGACATATGCGTAAAATGAGCGGCAGATTAAAAAAGGATAGTGACGTATGCGCATTCATATTTTAGGAATTTGTGGCACATTTATGGGCGGTCTGGCGATGCTGGCGCGCCAGTTAGGCCATGAAGTAACGGGTTCGGACGCCAATGTGTATCCGCCGATGAGCACCTTACTTGAGAAGCAAGGCATTGAGCTGATTCAGGGTTACGATGCCAGCCAGCTCGAGCCGCAGCCGGATCTGGTGATTATTGGCAACGCCATGACCCGTGGAAATCCGTGTGTGGAAGCGGTACTGGAAAAAAACATCCCTTATATGTCAGGTCCACAGTGGCTGCACGATTTTGTGCTGCGCGACCGCTGGGTGCTGGCCGTTGCCGGTACACACGGCAAAACCACCACCGCGGGAATGGCGACCTGGATTCTGGAACAGTGTGGTTACAAACCGGGATTTGTGATCGGCGGTGTGCCGGGGAACTTTGAGGTTTCGGCGCGTCTGGGCGAAAGCGACTTCTTTGTTATCGAAGCGGATGAGTACGACTGCGCCTTCTTCGACAAACGCTCTAAATTTGTCCATTACTGCCCGCGTACGCTGATCCTCAACAACCTTGAGTTCGATCACGCTGATATCTTTGACGACCTGAAAGCGATCCAGAAACAGTTCCACCATCTGGTGCGTATCGTTCCGGGGCAGGGCCGTATTATCTGGCCGGAAAATGACATCAACCTGAAACAGACCATGGCGATGGGCTGCTGGAGCGAGCAGGAGCTGGTGGGTGAGCAGGGTCACTGGCAGGCGAAAAAGCTGACCACCGATGCTTCCGAATGGGAAGTTTTGCTGGATGGCGAAAAAGTGGGCGAAGTGAAATGGTCGCTGGTAGGCGAACATAATATGCACAATGGCCTGATGGCGATTGCAGCGGCTCGCCATGTTGGTGTAGCGCCGGCAGATGCCGCTAACGCGCTGGGTTCGTTTATTAATGCTCGTCGCCGTCTGGAGTTGCGTGGTGAAGCGAATGGCGTCACGGTATATGACGATTTTGCCCATCACCCGACGGCGATTCTGGCAACGCTGGCGGCGCTGCGTGGCAAAGTTGGTGGTACGGCGCGCATTATTGCTGTGCTGGAACCGCGCTCGAATACCATGAAAATGGGGATCTGCAAAGACGATCTGGCACCTTCATTAGGTCGTGCCGATGAAGTCTTCCTGCTGCAACCGGCGCATATTCCGTGGCAGGTGGCAGAAGTGGCAGAAGCCTGCGTTCAGCCTGCACACTGGAGTGGCGATGTGGATACGCTGGCAGATATGGTGGTGAAAACCGCTCAGCCTGGCGACCATATTCTGGTGATGAGCAACGGCGGTTTTGGTGGGATCCATCAGAAACTGCTGGATGGTCTGGCGAAGAAGGCGGAAGCTGCGCAGTAATTCGGCTTCAGCCTGATATAGCATTGCCGGATAAGGCGTTTACGCCGCATCCGGCAAACCATACTCACATCAACAACGAAAATTACCCTTCATTCTCCGCCAGTTCGCGCAGATACCAGAAAATCTGGCGTGCGGATTTCGGCGGCTTATTCCCTTCTTTCTCTTTCTTCGCGTTGCGGATCAGTGTACGCAGTTGCTGACGATCGGCATCGGGCCACAGATTCAATACTTCAGCGATGGCGTCATCACCTTGATCGATCAGACGATCGCGCAGGTTTTCCAGTTTATGGAACAGCACCACCTGCTGGTTGTGACGGTTTTTCAGCTTATCCAGCGCCTGACGAATAGGCTCTACGTCGCGCTGGCGCAGCATCTTACCGATGAGCTGCAACTGGCGGCGGCGACCTTCCATCTTAATACGCTGGGCGAGCTCAATAGCCGGGCGCAGATCCGCATCTAACGGGATCTTATCCAGCGCGTTTTTCCCCAGATCAACAATTTCCGCGCCAAGGCGTTTTAGCTCCTCGGCATCACGTTTAATTTCACTTTTACTGACCCAGATAATTTCATCGTCTTCGTCTTCGATGTCATCACCGGGAACGTCGTCGAGCCAGTCTTCGGGCTGCTTAGTCATCTCAGGCTCCTTAAAAAAAGAGGCTAATGTTACCAGTTAAGATGCGCACTGAAAAACGGTTCTCTGTTAGACTTCAGAGAAACTCTCTACATTATGGCACTTGCAATGAAAGTAATCTCTCAAGTTGAAGCGCAGCGCAAGATTCTGGAAGAAGCAGTTTCCACTGCGCTGGAGTTGGCCTCAGGCAAATCGGACGGTGCGGAAGTTGCCGTCAGCAAGACCACCGGCATTAGCGTAAGCACGCGTTATGGTGAAGTGGAGAATGTTGAATTCAATAGTGATGGCGCGCTGGGGATCACTGTTTATCACCAGAACCGTAAAGGTAGCGCATCGTCTACCGATTTAAGCCCGCAGGCCATTGCCCGCACCGTACAGGCGGCGCTGGATATTGCCCGTTATACCTCGCCAGATCCCTGTGCCGGCGTGGCAGACAAAGAGCTGCTGGCCTTTGACGCACCGAATCTCGACTTGTTCCACCCTGCGGAAGTTTCCCCGGATGAAGCCATTGAACTGGCGGCCCGCGCAGAACAGGCGGCATTGCAGGCGGACAAACGCATCACCAATACCGAAGGTGGTAGCTTTAACAGCCACTACGGTGTCAAAGTTTTTGGCAACAGCCACGGCATGTTGCAGGGTTACTGCTCAACGCGTCATTCGCTCTCCAGCTGTGTAATTGCCGAAGAAAATGGCGATATGGAGCGTGATTACGCCTACACCATTGGCCGCGCGATGAGCGATCTGCAAACGCCAGAGTGGGTCGGGGCCGACTGTGCTCGCCGTACTTTATCGCGCCTGTCACCGCGTAAACTCTCCACCATGAAAGCGCCGGTCATTTTTGCCAATGAAGTGGCAACCGGGCTTTTTGGCCATCTGGTGGGGGCGATAGCGGGTGGCTCGGTTTACCGTAAATCTACCTTTCTGCTGGATTCGCTGGGTAAACAAATTCTGCCGGACTGGCTGACCATTGAAGAGCATCCGCATCTGCTGAAAGGGCTGGCGTCGACGCCATTCGACAGCGAAGGTGTGCGCACCGAGCGTCGCGATATTATTAAAGATGGCATCCTGACTCAGTGGCTGCTGACCAGCTACTCGGCGCGGAAACTGGGGCTGAAAAGCACCGGACATGCGGGCGGTATTCACAACTGGCGGATTGCCGGACACGGGCTAAGCTTCGAACAAATGCTCAAAGAGATGGGCACCGGGCTGGTGGTGACGGAGCTGATGGGCCAGGGCGTGAGTGCCATTACCGGTGATTATTCCCGTGGTGCAGCGGGCTTCTGGGTAGAGAATGGCGAAATTCAGTATCCCGTTAGTGAAATCACCATCGCAGGTAATTTAAAAGATATGTGGCGCAATATTGTCACCGTCGGTAACGATATTGAAACACGCAGTAATATACAGTGTGGTTCTGTGCTGTTGCCGGAGATGAAAATCGCCGGGCAGTAAAAAACTGGCGCGACCTGCCGCGCTATAAACTAAAAAATTACACAAAATCATTCGCACTGCATCGAGACGGAAAGTGAATGAGGGCCGGGGAGCGTACTCGCAGTACGTGACCCGGGCAAATGAGCGTAGCCGTCGATGAGGCAGTGTGAAGGATGAAGTGTAAATAAAAAAGGAAGTGAGCAATGCGTAAAAGCCTGTTAGCTATTCTTGCAGTCTCCTCGTTGGTATTCAGTTCTGCGTCGTTTGCCGCTGATCTTGAAGACAATATGGAAACCCTCAACGACAATTTAAAAGTGATCGAAAAAGCGGATAACGCGGCGCAAGTCAAAGACGCGTTAACGAAGATGCGCGCCGCAGCGCTGGATGCGCAAAAAGCAACGCCGCCGAAGCTCGAAGATAAATCACCGGACAGCCCGGAAATGAAAGATTTCCGCCACGGTTTCGACATTCTGGTCGGTCAGATTGACGACGCGCTGAAGCTGGCAAATGAAGGTAAAGTAAAAGAAGCGCAGGCTGCTGCAGAGCAACTGAAAACGACCCGCAACGCCTATCACCAGAAGTATCGTTAATTCCTCATTTCCCTGTTGCCTGCACTCAGGTAACAGGGAACTTATCATCGCAAATGATGCACCACCTGATTGCTGCTGCCGCGCCAGATCAGGGAAGGGTCTTTTAAATCCTGCACAAATTTGCCGTCGACCAGCACGTTAATCAAATCAACAACCTGCATTTGCGCAGCGTTGAGTTCGTCGAGTTTATAGCCTGTCCACACCCAGATGTCTTTACCCGGACACTCGGCGCGGATGCGTTTTACCAGTTTCAGAATATCCGGCACGTTTTGCGGATGCAGCGGATCGCCGCCGGAGAGGGAAATCCCCTGGCGTTTGATACGAGTGTCATTCAGATCTTTAATGATCTTGTCTTCCATTGCTTTGGTAAATGGCTGACCAGAATTTACCCGCCATGTGCTTTTGTTATAGCAACCGGGGCATTCATGAACACACCCGGAGACAAACAGGGTGCAGCGAGTGCCGGGGCCGTTGACGATGTCGACAGGATAGTACTGATGATAATTCATTATTTCGCCTGGCTTATCAGTCCGCGTGTAGGCTGCATCCGGTAATCAATGCCTGATGCGACGCTGTCGCGTCTTATCAGGCCTACAGCCGTTGCCAAATGTAGGCCGGATAAGGCGTTTACGCCGCATCCGGCATTTGCTTAGCGCAGAGTGAAGATTAACCTATCTGCCCATTCCCCAAATGTTTAACGCGGCGCTTAACTTCTTCCTGCTTACCAGCGTTAAACGGACGTGCATCCGGGCTACCTAAATATCCGCACACGCGGCGAGTTACCGACACACGGGAGGCGTCATGGTTACCACATTTCGGGCAAGTGAAGCCTTTGCTGGTGCACTCGAACTCACCGGTAAAGCCACACTCATAGCACTCATCAATCGGTGTATTGGTGCCGTAATACGGTACATGCTGATAGCTGTAATCCCAGACATCTTCCAGCGCTTTCAGGTTGTGCTGAATGTTTGGATACTCGCCGTAGCAAATGAAACCACCGTTCGCCAGCGGCGGGTAAGGCGCTTCAAAGTCGATCTTGTCGTACGGGTTCACCTTCTTCTCCACATCAAGGTGGAAACTGTTGGTGTAGTAACCTTTATCGGTCACGCCCGGCACCACGCCAAACTCAGCAGTATCGAGACGGCAGAAGCGGTCGCACAGGTTTTCACTCGGCGTGCTGTAGAGACTGAAACCATAACCCGTTTCTTCTTTCCACTGATCCACTGCCTGACGCAGACGTTCAACAATGGCGATACCTTTCGCGCGAAGCTTCTCGTTGTCGTAAACATGCTCGCCGCCGAACAGCGCGTTAATGGTTTCGTGGATGCCGATGTAACCCAGCGAAATAGACGCACGACCGTTTTTGAAGATTTCAGAAACATCATCGTCAGCATTCAGACGTACGCCACAAGCACCTTCCATATAGAGGATCGGGGCGACGCGCGCTTTCACGCCTTCAAGACGAGCGATACGGGTCATCAGTGCCTTACGTGCCAGCACCAGACGTTCATCCAGCAGCTTCCAGAAGGTGGCTTCATCGCCTTTTGCTTCCAGAGCAATACGCGGCAGGTTCAGGCTGATCACGCCGAGGTTGTTACGACCATCGTGGATCTGCTCGCCGTTTTCATTTTCCCACACGCCGAGGAAGCTGCGGCAGCCCATCGGGGTTTTAAACGAACCGGTGACTTTCACTACCTGATCGTAGTTCAGGATATCCGGATACATGCGCTTGCTTGCGCACTCCAGCGCCAGCTGTTTGATGTCGTAGTTCGGATCGCCTTTTTTATGGTTCAGGCCATCGCGAATCGCAAACACCAGTTTCGGGAACACCGCAGTTTTACGGTTTTTACCGAGGCCTGCGATACGGTTACGCAGGATCGATTCCTGAATCAGGCGCGATTCCCAGCTGGTGCCCAGACCAAAACCAAAGGTTACAAACGGCGTCTGACCGTTGGCGGTGTGCAGGGTGTTTACTTCGTACTCCAGCGACTGGAAGGCATCGTAGCACTCTTTGATGGTACGAGAGTTAGCGTAGCCTTCGGCGTCCGGGATGTTCCACTCTTCTGCGGTCTTGCGATGTTTGTTGTAGCTGGCGGTAACAAACGGCGCCAGCACTTCATCGATACGGTTAATGGTGGTGCCGCCATAAATATGGCTGGCGACCTGAGCAATAATCTGCGCAGTTACCGCGGTTGCCGTAGAGATCGACTTCGGCGGTTCAATCTCGGCGTTCCCCATTTTAAAGCCCTGGGTCAGCATGCCTTTCAGGTCGATCAACATGCAGTTGAACATCGGGAAGAACGGCGAGTAATCGAGATCGTGATAGTGAATATCGCCACGCTCATGTGCCTGCACCACGTCACGCGGCAGCAGGTGCTGGCGTGCATAGTGTTTAGCCACGATCCCGGCCAGCAGGTCGCGCTGGGTTGGAATCACCTTGCTGTCTTTGTTGGCGTTTTCGTTGAGTAACGAGGCGTTGGTCTGCTCGACCAGACCACGGATCTCCTGGTTCAGGCGACCGCGTTTTTCACGTTCAATGTCGCGATCGTGACGGTACTCGATGTAAGCACGAGCCAGTTGTTTGTATGGACCCGACATCAGCTGGTTTTCAACTGCGGTCTGGATCTCGTTGATATCCACTTGGTTGCGCCCCTGCATCTGCTCGTTGACAACCGCGGCAACAGTGGCGCAATAATCGGCATCATCGACTTCCGCTGCTTTAGCTGCACGCAGAATCGCTTCTTTGATGCGCTCTGATTTAAACGGCACTTTGCAGCCGTCTCGTTTCATCACATGCGGTGTCATGATCGCTCCATATTTTTAAGAACAGGTTATCCACAGAAATTGGGAAAGGCGTTTTCCGGTTTTTTCGTTTCGTTTTCCGGTGCTTTCCGCAATCGCCATCCGCTTATCCACAACGCCGCACCTTTTTCGTGGGGAGCTGTAGTAGCAATTATAGTCGATTAATACAACATGTTGGGTTGGGACGCATTTTAAAGTCTATATATAGTGCTTTACATCAAGGATGTTTTAACTTTTTTTGATGTAGCTCAAAGTAAAAAGCAGAGCGTACGGATGACGGGCGCTACAGCGTTATGTAAATTTTTTAATGAATTTGCTGGTTGAAAAATCAACAAAAACAACATGCTGACAGACAAAACCCCGGAATGACCGGCATTATCGGGGCTTAGGGAAGATTTACTTCTGTAACCACCAGACAGCCTCAAAAGGCCGTAAATTCATGGCACAGGGTTGTGGTGAGGCTTCTTCGTAGTTATGCATCACAAGCCGCCAGTTGCCGCGCATTTGCCCTGGCTGCCAGGGTTGGATCTCACGGCTAAGGTTGGCAATGACCAGCAAGGTTTGCCCCTTCCATTCACGGCGATAGCACCACAATACAGGGCTGTTTGGCAGCAGATCCTGGTAATTGCCCCATGTCAGGATGGCTTCTTGCTTACGCAGTGCGATTAACTTTTGGTAGGTGTAAAACACAGAGGAGTCATCGGCCAGCGCGGCTTCTACGTTGATTTGTTGATAGTTATCGCCTAGGCCAATCCACGGTTCGCCAGCCGTAAACCCGGCATTATCGCCGTTGCTCCATTGCATGGGCGTGCGGCTGTTGTCACGGGATTTACTGGCGAGGATTGCCAATAACTCGTCGGCATCACGACCATCGTTGCGCAGCTCGGCAAACATATTGAGGCTCTCCACGTCGCGATAGTCAGTAATGCGCGTGAAATGCGGGTTGGTCATGCCAATCTCTTCGCCCTGGTAGATATACGGCGTTCCCTGCATGCCATGCAGCACCATCGCCAGCATTTTTGCCGCAGGCACGCGGTATTCACCTTCATCACCAAAGCGAGAAACAATGCGCGGCTGATCGTGGTTACACCAGAACAAGGCATTCCATGCCACGTTGTGCATTCCTTGTTGCCAGTGGCGGAACAATGTTTTCAACGCCACAAAGTCAGGTTTAGCCAGCGTCCATTTTTCACCACCGGGATAATCGACCTTCAGGTGATGAAAATTAAAGGTCATCGACAATTCACTGCCTGTCAGTGCCGCGTATCGCTGGCAATGCTCAAGGCTGGTGGAGGACATTTCACCTACGGTCATTAACCCGCGTGGCGTAAACACATCGCGGTTCATCTCGTGCAAAAACTCGTGTGCTCGTGGCCCGTCGGTGTAGAAGCGACGCCCGTCGCCATCCAGGTCTTCAGGGAAACGCGGGTCTTTGGAGATCAGATTCACCACATCCAGGCGCAACCCGTCGACCCCACGATCGGCCCAGAATTCACAGACTTTTTTCAGCTCTGCGCGTACCGCTGGATTCTCCCAGTTGAGATCCGCCTGTTCTGGTGCAAAGAGATGCAAATAGTACTGTTCGCTTTCCGCATGCCAGCGCCACGCACTACCGCCAAATTTTGAACGCCAGTTGTTCGGTGGCGTTTCTGGTTCGCCATCGCGCCAGATATAAAACTGGCGGTAAGGGCTTTCTTTGTTCAGCGCCTCGCGAAACCAGGCATGTTGGGTAGAGGTATGGTTAAACACCATATCGAGAATGATACGAATCCCGCGCGATTTTGCCTGCGTCACCAGTTCGTCAAAATCGTCCAGCGTGCCGTAGGTGGGATCAATCGCCGTATAGTTCGCTACATCGTAACCGTTATCGACTTGGGGAGATACATAAAAGGGGGTTAGCCAGATGGCATCAACGCCCAGTTTATGCAGATAGTCTAGGCGTTGGATAACGCCACGTAAATCGCCGGTGCCGCTACCCGTGGTGTCCTGAAAACTCTTTGGATAAATCTGGTAGATAACGCCGTTTTGCCACCAGTGGGGAAGATTAGTCATTACGTTATTCCTGCAAATGCGAGGGGGCGCAATTGCGCCCCGAAGAAAATTAAACAATGTCCAGCGTGCCCAGGCGGTATTTCCGCTGATAGATAAACGAGGTGAGTACAATCGGGATGATGATAGCGATAGCCATTGCCAGCGCAAATACCTGCCAGTAGCTCGGTTGAATCGAGAGAATTCCCGGCAGGCCCCCTACGCCGATACCATTCGCCATAACGCCGTTCAGGCCGCATAGCAATCCTGCCAGACCAGAACCAATCATCGCGCACAGCATCGGGAAGCGATATTTCAGGTTGATGCCGTACATTGCAGGCTCAGTGACCCCAAGCCAGGCGGAGATAGCGGCAGGCACGGAGATCTCGCGTTCATTGTGCTTGCGGCTGGAAATGATAATGCCTATCACGGCGGAGCCCTGAGCGATATTCGACAGCGCAATCAGCGGCCACACTGGCGTGCCACCCATGCTTTGAATCATCTGCAAATCAATAGCAAGGGTGGTCTGGTGTACGCCGGTGATCACCAGCGGCGCGTACAGGAAGCCAAACAATGCCGCACCAATCGGAGCAAAGCTGCCGGTCATCAGGTGACGTACCGCAAAGGCAACGCCATCGCCAATCATGCGACCAAACGGACCAATCAGCGCATGGGCGAGGAACACCGCGAGGATCAGCGAACAGACGGGCACCACCACCAGATAGAGGTAATCCGGTACGATGCGTTTAAGGCGAGTTTCAATAACGCCCAGCGCCAGCCCGGCTAACAGTGCCGGGATCACCTGCGCCTGATAGCCCACTTTGGCGATGCTGAACATGCCAAAGTCCCACACTTCCGGCAGCTGCTGCCCGAGCAGATAAGCATTCATCAGCTGGGGGGAAACCAGTGTCACGCCAAGCACGATACCAAGGATCGGCGTGCCGCCCATTTTTTTCACCGCTGACCAGCAAATCCCGACCGGCAGGTAGAAGAAAATCGCTTCACCGATCAACCACAGAAAATCGTAGATCGTTTGCAGGGAAGGGTACATTTGCGCCAGCGTCTGACCGTTGCTCATGGGCAAATCGCCGATCACATTGCGAAAACCGAGGATCAAACCGCCGCTAATCAACGCGGGCAGCAACGGGAAGAAGATCTCCGCGAAATGAGAGATCAACTGCTCATGCCATTTCATATTTTGCCGGGCGGCTTTTTTTACCTGCTCTTTATCAACCTGCGCCTGTCCGGTTGACGCTATTAGTGCTTGATAGTAATCACCCACGTTGGTGCCAATCACCACCTGAAATTGCCCGGCATTGGTGAAACAGCCTTTCACCATGGGGAGTTGCTCAATTTCTTTCGGTCTGGCATTGGCCGGTTGGTTGAGGACAAAGCGCAGGCGAGTAATACAGTGGCTCACCGTCGCAATATTGCCGCGCCCGCCGACCAGTTCAATCAACCGATCGATATCCGTTTGGTTTATTTTGCTCATCATAAAGCCCCATGGCAGATGACATTTTTGGTTGGCTGCAGAATATATTGCGCGGAAAAATTTAAAAACGGGAACGTTCCCGAAACGCAGCGAAGATCACAATTTATCGTTCAGGAAACGATCAGGACAGGGTGGCGGGGATGATGATTTGTTGCGGTTCGCTGCGCCCGGTTACCTGTGCGATCAATTGGCAGGCCGCCTGGCGTCCAGCTTCGGCGTAGCCAGGATCTACGGTGACGATCTCCGGATGAAGGAATTTCATTAACGGCGTATTACCTACGCTCGCCAGTTGCAAGGTGTCGATGCGTTGCTCTTGCAGGTATTTACTTGCGCCAAGAGCCAGCGTGTCGGTTGCGCACAGTAACGCGGTAGTTTCAGGCGTAATCACTTTTGCTACGTTTTCATAGCCTTGCTTCATAGCAAGCCCTGGCAGAGCGGCAACGGGATGCAGTTTATGCGCTTTGCAGAACGCCAGGTAGGCTTCGTGACGTCGCTTCCCGGTCGTCACGTCACTATGCGGCACGCCGAGATAACTGATATTGCGATGCCCCTGGTCATAGAGCCGTTGCATCAGAATCTTGATTGCCCCTTCGTCGTCATAACAGACCGAAGCAAAGCCTTTTGCGTCACGCGCCAGCAGAACCAGCGATGACTGCCAGTGGGCTAACATTTCTTCGGTTATGCCGGTAAAACCGAACAGCACTACGCCGTCGATATTACGCCGTTTCAGCACCCCCAAATGTTCGGCAACTAATTGTGGGGAAAACTGATTTTCCATCATGATTGGATCGTAACCTTGTTCATAGAACGCTGGCAGCATGGTTTGAACGGCGAGATTTTCTGACAACGAATCCAGACGGGTAACAATGATGGCGACCACTTTATCGCTTTGCCCACGCATAGCGCGCGCAGAGCGGGAAGGGGAAAATCCATGCTGATTCATCACTGCTTCAACACGCTCGCGCGTGCGCTGACTCACGCCGCTTTCGTTATTCAGCACCCGGGAAACCGTAGATTTCCCCACGCCGCTTAAGCGCGCGATGTCTTTGATGGTCAGCCGATTTTGCATCCTGTTGTCCCATAACGTGTTGTTTAATTATTTGAGCCTAACTTTACCCGTGCATTCAGCAATGGGTAAAGTCTGGTTTATCGTTGGTTTAGTTGCCAGCAGGTATTATATCGCCATAAATGCTACGAATATTATTGGATTCTCCTTATTATTTGCGGCGCTTTTTTCACTTACCGGAGGTTATATGGAACCTGATCCCACGCCTCTCCCTCGACGGAGATTAAAACTTTTCCGGTAAGCCCGTCTTTTCACGGCGTTACCGGATGCGTAAGGCCGTGACGTTTTAATGTCCCTGCTCAGCTTTATTACCTTCAGGTAAGGCTTCGCCACGCCTGAAGACATTTCTGTACTGTTTCAGACAGTGCGGAGGGACTCCTTATGTTTAAAGAAATTTTTACCCGGTTCATTCGCCATTTACCTTCCCGTCTGGTTCATCGCGATCCATTGCCTGGCGCGCAGCAGACAGTGAATACGGCGGTCCCGCCGTCCTTAAGTGCGCATTGCCTGAAAATGGCGGTGATGCCCGAAGAAGAATTGTGGAAAACGTTCGACACCCATCCGGAAGGATTAAATCAGGCGGAAGTGGAATCTGCCCGCGAACAACATGGTGATAATAAATTACCCGCACAAAAACCGTCGCCGTGGTGGGTACATTTATGGGTCTGCTATCGCAACCCCTTTAATATTTTGCTCACCATTCTTGGTGCTATTTCTTACGCCACGGAAGATTTATTTGCCGCAGGTGTTATCGCGCTAATGGTCGCTATTTCTACGTTGCTGAACTTTATTCAGGAAGCTCGTTCCACCAAAGCGGCAGATGCCCTGAAAGCGATGGTCAGTAATACCGCGACGGTACTGCGAGTAATTAACGACAAAGGCGAAAATGGCTGGCTGGAGATCCCGATAGACCAGCTGGTGCCCGGCGATATTATAAAACTGGCGGCGGGGGATATGATCCCGGCAGATTTACGTATCTTGCAGGCGCGGGATCTGTTCGTCGCTCAGGCGTCGTTAACCGGTGAGTCTCTGCCCGTGGAAAAAGCCGCTACTACTCGCCAGCCGGAGCACAGCAATCCGCTGGAGTGCGACACCCTGTGTTTTATGGGCACCACCGTGGTGAGCGGCACGGCACAAGCAATGGTGATTGCTACAGGAGCCAACACCTGGTTTGGTCAACTGGCGGGGCGTGTTAGTGAGCAGGAAAGCGAGCCGAATGCCTTTCAGCAAGGGATCAGCCGCGTTAGTATGCTGCTGATTCGCTTTATGCTGGTGATGGCTCCGGTGGTGTTGCTTATCAACGGTTACACCAAAGGCGACTGGTGGGAAGCGGCACTGTTTGCGCTTTCGGTCGCGGTAGGCTTAACGCCGGAAATGTTGCCGATGATTGTTACCTCGACGCTGGCGCGCGGCGCAGTAAAGCTGTCGAAACAGAAAGTGATCGTCAAACATCTGGATGCCATTCAGAACTTTGGCGCAATGGATATTCTGTGCACTGATAAAACCGGCACCCTGACGCAGGACAAAATTGTGCTGGAGAATCATACCGATATCTCCGGTAAAACCAGCGAACGCGTGCTGCATAGCGCGTGGTTGAACAGTCATTACCAGACCGGACTTAAAAATCTGCTTGATACCGCGGTGCTCGAAGGTACGGATGAAGAGTCAGCGCGTTCGCTGGCCAGCCGTTGGCAAAAAATTGATGAGATTCCGTTTGATTTCGAGCGTCGTCGGATGTCGGTGGTAGTGGCAGAAAATACCGAACACCATCAGCTGGTTTGCAAAGGTGCATTGCAGGAAATCCTCAATGTGTGTTCGCAGGTGCGTCACAATGGCGAGATTGTACCGCTCGATGACACCATGCTGCGTAAGATTAAGCGGGTTACTGATACGCTGAATCGTCAGGGGCTGCGCGTGGTTGCGGTGGCGACGAAATACCTGCCAGCGCGTGAAGGAGATTACCAGCGGGCGGATGAATCCGACCTGATCCTCGAAGGATATATTGCTTTCCTTGATCCGCCAAAAGAGACAACCGCTCCGGCACTGAAGGCATTAAAAGCGAGTGGAATTACCGTAAAAATCCTTACTGGCGACAGTGAGTTAGTGGCAGCGAAAGTGTGCCATGAAGTGGGGCTGGATGCGGGAGAGGTGGTCATTGGTAGTGATATTGAAACGCTATCTGACGATGAACTGGCAAATCTCGTACAGCGCACCACGCTGTTTGCCCGCCTGACGCCGATGCATAAAGAACGCATTGTGACCTTACTGAAGCGCGAAGGGCATGTGGTTGGCTTTATGGGCGATGGTATTAATGATGCGCCCGCCTTACGCGCTGCGGATATCGGCATTTCTGTGGACGGCGCGGTAGATATTGCCCGTGAAGCGGCTGATATCATCCTGCTGGAAAAAAGCCTGATGGTGCTGGAAGAGGGGGTTATTGAGGGACGTCGCACTTTCGCCAACATGCTGAAATACATCAAATTGACGGCGAGTTCTAACTTCGGTAATGTGTTCAGCGTGCTGGTGGCGAGTGCTTTCTTGCCCTTCCTGCCGATGTTGCCGTTACACTTGCTTATTCAGAACCTGCTGTACGATGTGTCACAGGTGGCGATCCCGTTTGATAACGTCGACGACGAGCAAATTCAAAAGCCGCAGCGTTGGAATCCGGCGGATCTGGGGCGCTTTATGGTCTTCTTCGGACCGATCAGCTCGATTTTCGATATTCTGACGTTTTGCTTGATGTGGTGGGTATTCCATGCCAACACGCCGGAAACGCAAACGCTGTTCCAGTCGGGCTGGTTTGTGGTGGGATTACTGTCGCAAACGCTGATTGTGCATATGATCCGTACCCGCCGTGTGCCGTTTATTCAGAGCTGTGCATCGTGGCCGTTAATGATCATGACCGTGATCGTGATGATTGTCGGGATCGCATTGCCGTTTTCACCGCTGGCCAGTTATCTGCAGCTGCAGGCGCTGCCGTTAAGCTATTTCCCGTGGCTGGTTGCGATTCTGGCAGGGTATATGACGTTAACCCAGTTGGTGAAAGGGTTCTATAGCCGTCGTTACGGCTGGCAGTAAAGAATAAACTGGGCATGGTGGCCCGGATTCAGATTGCAGACAAAGTGAGCTTTGTTCATGCCGGATGCGGCGTAAACGCCCAATCCGGCCTACAAATTCAATAAATTGCAGGAATCACGTAGGCCTGATAAGCGTAGCGCATCGGGCGATTTTGCTTTTGTCATCAGACTTAATCCGGGCATGATAGCCCGGATTTCCATCAAGATTAGCGACGAACAGCGATTGCTTCGATCTCAATCTTCACGTCTTTCGGCAGACGGGCAACTTCAACGCAAGAACGTGCCGGGAAAGTGGCGTTGTGTTCGGTGAAGAAGGCTTCGTAAGTGGCGTTTACGGTTGCGAAGTCGTTCAGATCTTTCACGAACACAGTGGTTTTAACGATGTCGCCCACTTTCAGGCCAGCGGCTTCGACGATTGCTTTTACGTTATCCAGCGACTGACGTGCCTGTGCAGCGACGTCTGCCGGTACTTCACCAGTTTTCGGATTTACCGGGATCTGACCGGAGGTGATGATCATATTGCCCAGATCAACGCCCTGTACGTAAGGACCGATAGCTGCCGGTGCATTTTCCGTCGCGATAGTTTTGCTCATGATTTCTCCTTTATTACAGCGGTAAAAAGTCTGGCTCATTATAGGGAGCCAGACTTTTATTACCAACCGCAATTAATTGGCCAGCACCACATTATGGGAAAACTCTTTTTCACAGTATTTGCATTTAAGCGCGATGTCATTGGCGCGTTTTCGCACGGCAAAGCTGGATGAAACCGGTTCGGCATGGCTGATACAGTTGCTGTTCGGGCAGACCAGCACATTGTCTATGCGCTCCGGCAGATTTGGGCGCGATTTACCCACCACTTCATAGTTGTCGATACGGTTAACCGTGGCTTGCGGTGCATACAATGCCAGTTGGTCTACTTGATCTTCACTCAAAAAGGTATTTTCGATTTTGATCAGATCTTTGCGGCCCATCTCGCCAGAAGGCAAATTCAGACCAATGGTGATGCGCTGATCTGTTTCGGTCAACTTGAACAGGCTCAACAGCTTAAAACCGATCTGGGCGGGGATATGGTCAATTACCGTGCCGCGTTTAATAGCTTCAACCTGCAATTTATTATCGTGTGTCATCTCTATTTCCCCTTACAGTACCAGATCGCGATTCAGAACCAGTGCCAGTAACGCCTGGCGAGCGAAAATCCCGTTGCCTGCTTGCTGGAAGTACCAGGCGTGAGGCGTTTTATCCACATCCGTCGCAATCTCATCAACACGCGGCAGCGGATGCAGCACTTTCATATTGGCTTTGGCGTTGTGGAGATCGCTGGCGCGAAGAACAAACTGCGCTTTCACGTTGGCGTACTCGGACGGGTCCAGACGCTCTTTTTGCACGCGGGTCATGTACAGGATGTCTACTTCCGCCATCACTTCTTCAATAGAGCTGTGCAGACTCCAGGCGATCCCTTTTTCATCGAGCATATCCAGAATGTATTGCGGCATTGCCAGCGCATCCGGCGCGATAAAGTAAAAACGGTTGCCGTCGAACTTCGCTAGCGCCTGGGTCAGGGAGTGAACGGTGCGGCCATATTTCAGGTCACCAACCATTGCGATGTGGAGATTGTCCAGACGCCCCTGGGTTTCCTGAATGGTGAATAAGTCCAGCAAGGTTTGCGTCGGATGTTGGTTGGAGCCATCACCGGCATTCAGTACCGGTACATTGCCAGAAAATTCGGTGGCCAGGCGCGCCGCACCTTCCTGCGGATGACGCATCACTATCGCATCGACGTAAGTGCTGATAACCGAAATGGTATCGGCCAGCGTTTCGCCTTTTTTACCCAGTGATGTATTGGCGCTGTCGGAGAAGCCCACCATGCTGGCACCCAGGCGGTGCATGGAAGTTTCGAAAGAGAGGCGGGTACGGGTAGAGGCTTCGAAGAAACAGCTGGCAATGACTTTGTGCTTCAACAGCTCTGGTTGCGGGTTTGCTTTCAGTTTCGCCGCTGTCGCCAGCACCAGATTAAGGTCATCGCGACTAAGGTCGTTTATGGAAATGATATGTTTCTGATATAGCGGATTAGCCATCTTTTATCTCCTGACGCCTAGGCAAAAAAAAGCCCCTCGATTGAGGGGCTGGGAATGGGTGATCAACGGGAAGAAAAACGGCAGGCCAGCGTCTTTTTTCAGACGCGGTAAGACAAAATGTCGAACACACTGAACCATACATCCTCCCGGCAAATTGTCCGGCATTATACTCATAGCCAGAAGCGGTGCAAGCATTTGATGCAATATTTTGTCAGCGCAAACGGTTTATTTGAATTAAAAGTCAAAATATATGCATTTTTATTTTCTATGATTCTGGAGGGGAAGTGTCGTTCGGTATCAATAATTGCAGACATTTCCTGCTTTTTTCTTTTTCATTTTCACGCAATCAGAAATGCATTTTATTCCATTCATCCGACTTATAGGGCGGAGGGTGAAAACGAACGGCTAACACTATTGCTTATAGCTCAGGGATACGCGCTATCACTTTAATTTCAAAATCAAAGCCTGCCAGCCAGGTAACACCCACCGCCGTCCAGTTTGGATAAGGTGGGGCGCTAAATATTTCATTTTTCACCGTCATGATGTCTTCAAATTGTTTTTCCGGATCGGTATGAAAGCTCGTAACATCAATGATATCGTCAAAAGTGCATCCCGCAGCTGCCAGGGTCGCATGCAAATTATCAAAGGCCAGTCTGACTTGTTGCTGAAAATCGGGTTCTGGTGTTCCGTCCTCTCGACTTCCTACTTGCCCGGAAACAAACAGCAAATCGCCGGAACGAATAGCCGCAGAATAACGATGCTCAGCATACAGTGAATGTCGGCCAGCAGGGAAAACAGCGGTTCTTTCTACCATTTGGTTATCCTCAAGATTTACGACATGAACAGAAGATTTATATTTACTGGGAGCCGCTTTTAGGGGGACGACGTTAGTAAACAAAACCCAGACATCATGGATAATGGCTGGGCTTAATTGAGCGTAGTCGGTTATGCGCCAAACGCGCCATCAATGGTATGCATCGCGCCGGTAACAAAACTGGCTTCTGGCCCTGCTAACCATGCGACCATACCAGCGACCTCTTCCGGTTGCCCATGTCTTTTGATGGCCATAAAACTATGCAACATATCGCGCATTGGCCCGTTGGCGGGATTAACGTCGGTATCAATTGGTCCTGGCTGGACGACGTTGATGGTGATCCCTCGCGGTCCAAAATCACGGGCCAGCCCGCGCGCCATGCCTTGCAGGGCAGATTTACTGGCGGCATAAGCAGCCATGCCTGCAACAGGCATACGATCGCCATTCACGGAGCCGATGATTAAGATGCGCCCGCCTTCGGGCATCTGCCGGGCGGCTTCAACAGAGGCATGATAAGGAGCATGAATATTGATTTTGAAAAGGCGATCAATATCGTCGGCATTTAATTCCAGGGCATCGCCAAAGACGCCAATACCTGCATTTACCACCAGGATATCCAATGCGCCGCTCTTACGAACGACATCAATAACAGCGTCTCTGTCAGCACTATCTGTGAATACTGCTGTCGCTCCAGTCTCTTGTGCCAGACGTTCAGCGGCATCTTTCGACCCCGCATAGGTGAATCGTACATTGGCCCCATCGGTGACGAAACGACGTACGATAGCGGCACCGATTCCACGACTGCCACCGAGGATGAGAACTGTCTTACCGGTAAAAGCGCTCATAAGGACTCCTTGATTTATTATGTAACATGCATTACAAAACTGTTTTAACTTTCTGTCAACAAGTTTTGTAATGGTCACTAAAAAACAATCTCGCGTTCCAGGTCGTCCCAGACGTTTCGCTCCTGAGCAGGCAGTCTCTGCGGCAAAAGTGCTTTTTCACCAAAAAGGTTTCGATGCAGTAAGTGTCTCTGAAGTTACTGATTATCTTGGTATTAACCCCCCGAGCCTCTACGCGGCTTTTGGCAGTAAGGCTGGGTTATTTAGCCGTGTACTCAATGAATATGTCGGTACGGAAGCTATTCCGCTTGCCGATATTCTTCGTGATGATCGTCCGGTAGGCGAGTGCCTGGTTGAGGTATTAAAAGAAGCGGCGCGCAGATATAGCCAAAACGGCGGCTGCGCTGGCTGTATGGTTCTTGAAGGTATTCATAGTCATGATCCACAAGCGCGTGATATTGCCATTCAATATTATCACGCCGCAGAAACGACCATTTATGACTATATCGCCAGGCGGCATCCACAAAGCGCACAATGTGTGACTGATTTTATGAGTACCGTGATGTCAGGGCTTTCTGCGAAGGCACGGGAGGGGCACTCCATCGAACAACTCTGTGCAACAGCTGCCCTGGCGGGGGAAGCGATAAAAACTCTTCTCAAGGAGTGATGCTGGCCTTGATCCGAAAGGCGGGAACGCGCCTGCCGATAAGTTGTGATAAGACAATAATTCACGCGTTAAGGCTGGCGGAATTGATCATCTTTTCGTATAACGATAGAAATGAAACATTGTTTTAATTAAGGAGTGGAAAAGATGATCATCGGAAATATTCATAATCTTCAGCCGTGGCTACCCCAGGAGTTACGCCAGGCGATTGAGCATATCAAAGCACACGTTACGGCAGAAACGCCAAAGGGCAAGCACGATATCGAAGGCAATCGTCTGTTTTATCTTATCTCGGAAGATATGACCGAGCCGTACGAAGCTCGCCGTGCGGAGTACCATGCCCGCTATCTTGACATTCAGATTGTGTTAAAAGGTCAGGAAGGCATGACCTTCAGCACGCAACCTGCAGGCGCGCCGGATACCGACTGGTTAGCTGATAAAGACATCGCATTTTTGCCGGAAGGCGTTGATGAGAAAACAGTTATCCTAAATGAAGGTGATTTTGTTGTGTTTTATCCGGGGGAAGTGCATAAACCGCTGTGCGCAGTGGGCGCGCCAGCCCAGGTTCGCAAAGCAGTAGTGAAGATGCTGATGGCGTGATGACTTTTCGCCGTAAATAACTCCAGGTTTACGGCGAGTTTGTGAAAAGAGCGTTTTTTGATATTTTTTTGTGAGTAAAATTTGTAATGCTTAGACGTTCTTATTAACTCAAGGAGTTCGTCATGAGCAAAATATCAGATTTGAATTATTCTCAACACATTACATTAGCCGACAATTTTAAACAAAAAAATGAAGCCTTAGATACCTGGTATGTGGGAATGAATGATTTTGCCCGAATTGCCGGGGGGCAGAATAGTAGAAGCAATATTCTTTCTCCTAGAGCATTTTTGGAGTTTTTGGCAAAGATATTTACCCTGGGTTATGTGGATTTTAGCAAACGCTCCAACGAAGCGGGTAGAAATATGATGGCTCATATTGAGTTCTCATCTTATTCTAAAGATACTGATGGCAATGAAAAAATGAAGTTTTACATGAATAATCCTGAAGGGGAGCGAGCGGATTTATCTAAGGTGAAGATAGAAATTACACTTGCCTCAGCTTCTACTAAAGGGATTCGTGAAGGACATACAGTCATTATATTTAAACAATCTGATGGTTCGACTAATCGTTATGAAGGGAAGTCTTTTGAAAGAAAAGATGATAGTTCATTACACCTGATTACTAACAAGGTTCTGGCGTGTTACCAACGCGAAGCTAACAAGAAAATAGCGCGTCTATTAAATAATCATCAGAAGTTAAATAATATACAGGAGTTAAATGATTCGCAGGAGTTAAATAATTCACAGAAGTTAAATAATTCGCAGGAGTTAAATAACTCGCAGGTGAGTTGTAAAGGTTCAGTTGATTCTACGATTACGGATTTATTAGAAAAAGCATTGAATAA
>NZ_JBQZXC010000058.1:0-21416 GCF_053555815.1 Shigella sp. SIG6
ACAAGGTCTAATGAGGAGATATTTATGAATGGTTAAAGTATATAGGAATTTAATTCAAAAATAGAGTGGTCTTAAGTTTAATACCTCAATGTGTATCACAATGTCCATATTCTTTGTGGGGGAGTCTGGAGATTGAGTAGATATTCTTGTTCAGAATGTATCAGCCGATGGTTCTACGATTCTTAAGCCACGAAGAGTTCAGATAGTACAACGGCATGTCTCTTTTGACTATCTGGCAACCGGCAGTGTGTTCTCTCACGCATCACAAAAGCAGCAGGCATAAAAAAACCCGCTTGCGCGGGCTTTTTCACAAAGCTTCAGCAAATTGGCGATTAAGCCAGTTTGTTGATCTGTGCAGTCAGGTTAGCCTTATGACGTGCAGCTTTGTTTTTGTGGATCAGACCTTTAGCAGCCTGACGGTCCACGATCGGTTGCATTTCGTTAAATGCTTTCTGTGCAGCAGCTTTGTCGCCAGCTTCGATAGCTGCGTATACTTTCTTGATGAAAGTACGCATCATAGAGCGACGGCTTGCGTTGTGCTTACGAGCCTTTTCAGACTGAATGGCGCGCTTCTTAGCTGATTTGATATTAGCCAAGGTCCAACTCCCAAATGTGTTCTATATGGACAATTCAAAGGCCGAGGAATATGCCCTTTTAGCCTTCTTTTGTCAATGGATTTGTGCAAATAAGCGCCGTTAATGTGCCGGCACTCGTTACGTAGTGATGGCGCAGGATTCTACCAGCTTGCGGGGTGTGAATACAGCTTTTCCGCGATAAAAATTGCAGCAGGCGGTCAGTTTCTTCCCGTGATTTGCGCCATGGCAATGAAAAGCCACTTCTTTCTGATTTCGGTACTCAATCGCCGGTTAACCTTGACCGCTGTACAAGGTATACTCGGACGATTTTCACTGTTTTGAGCCAGACATGAAGCTGATACGCGGCATACATAATCTCAGCCAGGCCCCGCAAGAAGGGTGTGTGCTGACTATTGGTAATTTCGACGGCGTGCATCGCGGTCATCGCGCGCTGTTACAGGGCTTGCAGGAAGAAGGGCGCAAGCGCAACTTACCGGTGATGGTGATGCTTTTTGAACCTCAACCACTGGAACTGTTTGCTACCGATAAAGCCCCGGCAAGACTGACCCGGCTGCGGGAAAAACTGCGTTACCTTGCAGAGTGTGGCGTTGATTACGTGCTGTGCGTGCGTTTCGACAGGCGTTTTGCGGCGTTAACCGCGCAAAATTTCATCAGCGATCTTTTGGTGAAGCATTTGCTCGTAAAATTTCTTGCCGTAGGTGATGATTTCCGCTTTGGCGCTGGTCGTGAAGGCGATTTCTTGTTATTACAGAAAGCTGGCATGGAATACGGCTTCGATATCACCAGTACGCAAACTTTTTGCGAAGGTGGTGTGCGTATCAGCAGCACCGCCGTGCGTCAGGCGCTGGCTGATGACAATCTGGCTCTGGCAGAAAGTTTACTGGGGCACCCGTTTGCCATCTCCGGGCGTGTAGTCCACGGTGATGAATTAGGGCGCACTATAGGTTTCCCGACGGCGAATGTACCGCTACGCCGTCAGGTTTCCCCGGTGAAAGGGGTTTATGCGGTAGAAGTGCTGGGCCTCGGTGAAAAGCCATTACCCGGCGTGGCAAACATCGGAACACGCCCAACGGTTGCCGGTATTCGCCAGCAGCTGGAAGTGCATTTGTTAGATGTTGCAATGGACCTTTACGGTCGCCATATACAAGTAGTGCTGCGTAAAAAAATACGCAATGAGCAGCGATTTGCGTCGCTGGACGAACTGAAAGCGCAGATTGCGCGTGATGAATTAACCGCCCGCGAATTTTTTGGGCTAACAAAACCGGCTTAAGCCTGTTATGTAATCAAACCGAAACACGGAACCGAGAATCTGATGAGTGACTATAAATCAACCCTGAATTTGCCGGAAACAGGGTTCCCGATGCGTGGCGATCTCGCCAAGCGCGAACCGGGAATGCTGGCGCGTTGGACTGATGATGATCTGTACGGCATCATCCGTGCGGCTAAAAAAGGCAAAAAAACCTTCATTCTGCATGATGGCCCTCCTTATGCGAATGGCAGCATTCATATTGGTCACTCGGTTAACAAGATTCTGAAAGACATTATCGTGAAGTCCAAAGGGCTTTCCGGTTATGACTCGCCGTATGTGCCTGGCTGGGACTGCCACGGTCTGCCGATCGAGCTGAAAGTAGAGCAAGAATACGGTAAGCCGGGTGAGAAATTCACCGCCGCCGAGTTCCGCGCCAAGTGCCGCGAATACGCGGCGACCCAGGTTGACGGTCAACGCAAAGACTTTATCCGTCTGGGCGTGCTGGGCGACTGGTCGCACCCGTATCTGACTATGGACTTCAAAACTGAAGCCAACATCATCCGCGCGCTGGGCAAAATCATCGGCAATGGTCACCTGCACAAAGGCGCGAAGCCGGTGCACTGGTGCGTAGACTGCCGTTCTGCACTGGCAGAAGCGGAAGTTGAGTATTACGACAAAACTTCTCCGTCCATTGACGTCGCTTTCCAGGCGGTCGATCAGGATGCGCTGAAAGCGAAATTTGGCGTAAGCAACGTTAACGGCCCAATCTCGCTGGTGATCTGGACCACTACGCCGTGGACTCTGCCTGCGAACCGCGCAATCTCTATTGCACCTGATTTCGACTATGCGCTGGTGCAGATCGACGGTCAGGCCGTGATTCTGGCGAAAGATCTGGTTGAAAGCGTAATGCAGCGTATCGGCGTGACCGATTACACCATTCTCGGCACGGTAAAAGGTGCAGAGCTTGAGCTGCTGCGCTTTACCCATCCGTTTATGGGCTTCGACGTTCCGGCAATCCTCGGCGATCACGTTACCCTGGATGCCGGTACCGGTGCCGTTCACACCGCGCCTGGCCACGGCCCGGACGACTATGTGATCGGTCAGAAATACGGCCTGGAAACCGCTAACCCGGTTGGCCCGGACGGCACTTATCTGCCGGGCACTTATCCGGCGCTGGATGGCGTGAACGTCTTCAAAGCGAACGACATCGTCGTTGCGCTGCTGCAGGAAAAAGGCGCGCTGCTGCACGTTGAGAAAATGCAGCACAGCTATCCGTGCTGCTGGCGTCACAAAACGCCGATCATCTTCCGCGCGACACCGCAGTGGTTCGTCAGCATGGATCAGAAAGGTCTGCGTGCGCAGTCACTGAAAGAGATCAAAGGCGTGCAGTGGATCCCGGACTGGGGCCAGGCGCGTATCGAGTCGATGGTTGCTAACCGTCCTGACTGGTGTATCTCCCGTCAGCGCACCTGGGGCGTACCGATGTCACTGTTCGTGCACAAAGACACGGAAGAGCTGCATCCGCGTACCCTCGAACTGATGGAAGAAGTGGCTAAACGCGTTGAAGTTGACGGCATCCAGGCGTGGTGGGATCTCGATGCGAAAGAGATCCTCGGCGACGAAGCTGACCAGTATGTGAAAGTGCCGGATACTCTCGACGTATGGTTTGACTCCGGATCTACCCACTCTTCTGTTGTTGACGTGCGTCCGGAATTTGCCGGTCACGCAGCGGACATGTATCTGGAAGGTTCTGACCAGCACCGTGGTTGGTTCATGTCTTCCCTAATGATCTCCACCGCGATGAAAGGCAAAGCGCCGTATCGTCAGGTACTGACCCACGGCTTTACCGTGGATGGTCAGGGTCGCAAGATGTCTAAATCCATCGGCAACACCGTTTCGCCGCAGGATGTGATGAACAAACTGGGCGCGGATATTCTGCGTCTGTGGGTGGCATCAACCGACTACACCGGTGAAATGGCCGTTTCTGACGAGATCCTGAAACGTGCTGCCGATAGCTATCGTCGTATCCGTAACACCGCGCGCTTCCTGCTGGCAAACCTGAATGGTTTTGATCCAGCAAAAGATATGGTGAAACCGGAAGAGATGGTGGTACTGGATCGCTGGGCCGTAGGTTGTGCGAAAGCGGCACAGGAAGACATCCTCAAGGCGTACGAAGCATACGATTTCCACGAAGTGGTACAGCGTCTGATGCGCTTCTGCTCCGTTGAGATGGGTTCCTTCTACCTCGACATCATCAAAGACCGTCAGTACACCGCCAAAGCGGATAGCGTGGCGCGTCGTAGCTGCCAGACTGCGCTGTATCACATCGCTGAAGCGCTGGTGCGCTGGATGGCACCAATCCTCTCCTTCACCGCTAATGAAGTGTGGGGCTATCTGCCGGGCGAACGTGAAAAATACGTCTTCACCGGTGAGTGGTACGAAGGCCTGTTTGGTCTGGCAGACAGTGAAGCAATGAACGATGCGTTCTGGGACGAGCTGTTGAAAGTGCGTGGCGAAGTGAACAAAGTCATTGAGCAAGCGCGTGCCGACAAGAAAGTGGGTGGCTCGCTGGAAGCGGCAGTAACCTTGTATGCAGAACCGGAACTGGCGGCGAAACTGACCGCGCTGGGCGATGAATTACGATTTGTCCTGTTGACCTCCGGCGCTACCGTTGCAGACTATAACGACGCACCTGCTGATGCTCAGCAGAGCGAAGTACTCAAAGGGCTGAAAGTCGCGTTGAGTAAAGCCGAAGGTGAGAAGTGCCCACGCTGCTGGCACTACACCCAGGATGTCGGCAAGGTGGCGGAACACGCAGAAATCTGCGGCCGCTGTGTCAGCAACGTCGCCGGTGACGGTGAAAAACGTAAGTTTGCCTGATGAGTCAATCGATCTGTTCAACAGGGCTACGCTGGCTGTGGCTGGTGGTAGTCGTGCTGATTATCGATCTGGGCAGCAAATACCTGATCCTCCAGAACTTTGCTCTGGGGGATACGGTCCCGCTGTTCCCGTCGCTTAATCTGCATTATGCGCGTAACTATGGCGCGGCGTTTAGTTTCCTTGCCGATAGCGGCGGCTGGCAGCGTTGGTTCTTTGCCGGTATTGCGATTGGTATTAGCGTGCTCCTGGCAGTGATGATGTATCGCTCGAAGGCCACGCAGAAGCTAAACAATATCGCTTACGCGCTGATTATTGGCGGCGCGCTGGGCAACCTGTTCGACCGCCTGTGGCACGGCTTCGTTGTCGATATGATCGACTTCTACGTCGGCGACTGGCACTTCGCCACCTTCAACCTTGCCGATACTGCCATTTGTGTCGGTGCGGCACTGATCGTGCTGGAAGGGTTTTTACCTTCCAAAGCGAAAAAACAATAATAAACCCTGCCGGATGCGGCCTACAGATTGCTACGAAATCGTAGGCCGCATCCGGCAAAAATCCTCAAAAATAAGAGCAAACCTGCATGTCTGAATCTGTACAGAGCAATAGCGCCGTCCTGGTGCACTTCACGCTAAAACTCGACGATGGCACCACCGCCGAGTCTACTCGCAACAACGGTAAACCGGCGCTGTTCCGCCTGGGCGATGCTTCTCTTTCTGAAGGGCTGGAGCAACACCTGCTGGGGCTGAAAGTGGGCGACAAAACCACCTTCTCGCTGGAGCCAGATGCGGCGTTTGGCGTGCCGTCACCGGACCTGATTCAGTACTTCTCCCGCCGTGAATTTATGGATGCAGGCGAGCCAGAAATTGGCGCAATCATGCTTTTTACCGCAATGGATGGCAGTGAGATGCCTGGTGTGATCCGCGAAATTAACGGCGACTCCATTACCGTTGATTTCAACCATCCGCTGGCCGGGCAGACCGTTCATTTTGATATTGATGTGCTGGAAATCGATCCGGCACTGGAGGCGTAACATGCAGATCCTGTTGGCCAACCCGCGTGGTTTTTGTGCCGGGGTAGACCGCGCTATCAGCATTGTTGAAAACGCGCTGGCCATTTACGGCGCACCGATATATGTCCGTCACGAAGTGGTGCATAACCGCTACGTGGTCGATAGCTTGCGCGAGCGTGGGGCTATCTTTATTGAGCAGATTAGTGAAGTGCCGGACGGCGCGATCCTGATTTTCTCCGCACACGGTGTTTCTCAGGCGGTTCGTAACGAAGCGAAAAGCCGCGATTTGACGGTGTTTGATGCCACCTGTCCGCTGGTGACCAAAGTGCATATGGAAGTTGCCCGCGCCAGTCGCCGTGGCGAAGAATCTATTCTCATCGGCCACGCCGGGCACCCGGAAGTGGAAGGGACGATGGGGCAGTACAGCAACCCCGAAGGGGGAATGTATCTGGTTGAATCGCCAGACGATGTGTGGAAACTGACGGTCAAAAACGAAGAGAAGCTCTCCTTTATGACCCAAACCACGCTGTCGGTGGATGACACGTCTGATGTGATCGACGCGCTGCGTAAACGCTTCCCGAAAATTGTCGGTCCGCGCAAAGATGACATCTGCTACGCCACGACTAACCGTCAGGAAGCGGTACGCGCCCTGGCAGAACAGGCGGAAGTTGTGTTGGTGGTCGGTTCGAAAAACTCCTCCAACTCCAACCGTCTGGCGGAGCTGGCCCAGCGTATGGGCAAACACGCGTTTTTGATTGACGATGCGAAAGATATCCAGGAAGAGTGGGTGAAAGAGGTTAAATGCGTCGGCGTGACTGCGGGCGCATCGGCTCCGGATATTCTGGTGCAGAATGTGGTGGCACGTTTGCAGCAGTTGGGTGGTGGTGAAGCCATTCCGCTGGAAGGCCGTGAAGAAAATATTGTTTTCGAAGTGCCGAAAGAGCTGCGTGTCGATATTCGTGAAGTCGATTAAGTCATTAGCAGCCTAAGTTATGCGAAAATGCCGGTCTTGTTACCGGCATTTTTTATGAAGAAAACATGCGTTTACCTATCTTCCTCGATACTGACCCCGGCATTGACGATGCCGTCGCCATTGCCGCCGCGATTTTTGCCCCCGAACTCGACCTGCAACTGATGACCACCGTCGCGGGTAATGTCTCGGTTGAGAAAACTACCCGCAATGCCCTGCAACTGCTGCATTTCTGGAATGCGGAGATTCCGCTCGCCCAGGGAGCCGCTGTGCCGCTGGTACGCGCACCGCGTGATGCAGCATCTGTGCACGGCGAATCGGGAATGGCTGGCTACGACTTTGTTGAGCACAACCGAAAGCCACTCGGGATACCGGCGTTTCTGGCGATTCGGGATGCCCTGATGCGTGCACCAGAGCCCGTTACCCTAGTGGCCATCGGCCCGTTAACCAATATTGCGCTGTTACTTTTACAATGCCCGGAATGTAAACCGTATATTCGTCGTCTGGTGATCATGGGCGGTTCTGCTGGTCGCGGCAACTGTACACCAAATGCCGAGTTTAATATCGCTGCCGATCCAGAAGCGGCTGCCTGTGTCTTCCGTAGCGGCATCGAAATTGTCATGTGCGGTCTGGATGTCACCAATCAGGCAATATTAACCCCTGACTATCTCGCTACTTTACCGGAGTTGAATCGCACCGGAAAAATGCTCCACGCCCTGTTTAGCCACTACCGTAGCGGCAGTATGCAAAGCGGTCTGCGAATGCACGATCTCTGCGCCATCGCCTGGCTGGTGCGCCCGGACTTATTCACCCTCAAGCCGTGTTTTGTCGCGGTAGAAACTCAAGGCGAATTTACCTCAGGCACGACGGTGGTTGATATCGACGGTTGCCTGGGCAAACCAGCCAATGTACAGGTGGCATTGGATCTGAATGTAAAAGGCTTCCAACAGTGGGTGGCTGAGGTGCTGGCTCTGGTGCCGTAACCTGTCACATGTTATCGGCATGCAGTCATTCATCGACTCATGCCTTTCACTGATATCCCTCCCTGTTTATCATTAATTTCTAATTATCAGCGTTTTTGGCTGGCGGCGTAGCGATGCGCTGGTTACTCTGAAAACGGTCTATGCAAATTAACAAAAGAGAATAGCTATGCATGATGCAAACATCCGCGTTGCCATCGCGGGAGCCGGGGGGCGTATGGGCCGCCAGTTGATTCAGGCGGCACTGGCATTAGAAGGCGTGCAGCTGGGCGCGGCGCTGGAGCGCGAAGGATCTTCTTTACTGGGCAGCGACGCCGGTGAGCTGGCTGGTGCAGGGAAAACAGGCGTTACCGTGCAAAGCAGTCTTGATGCGATAAAAGATGATTTTGATGTGTTTATCGATTTTACCCGTCCGGAAGGTACGCTGAACCATCTCGCTTTTTGTCGGCAGCATGGCAAAGGGATGGTGATCGGCACTACGGGGTTTGACGAAGCCGGTAAACAGGCAATTCGTGACGCCGCCGCCGATATTGCGATTGTCTTTGCCGCCAATTTTAGCGTTGGCGTTAACGTCATGCTTAAGCTGCTGGAGAAAGCAGCCAAAGTGATGGGTGACTACACCGATATCGAAATTATTGAAGCACATCATAGACATAAAGTTGATGCGCCGTCAGGCACCGCACTGGCAATGGGAGAGGCGATCGCCCACGCCCTTGATAAAGATCTGAAAGATTGCGCGGTCTACAGTCGTGAAGGCCATACCGGTGAACGTGTGCCTGGTACCATTGGTTTTGCCACCGTGCGTGCAGGTGACATCGTTGGCGAACATACCGCGATGTTTGCCGATATTGGCGAGCGTCTGGAGATCACCCATAAGGCGTCCAGCCGCATGACATTTGCTAACGGTGCGGTAAGATCGGCTTTGTGGTTGAGTGGTAAGGAAAGTGGTCTTTTTGATATGCGAGATGTGCTTGATCTCAATAATTTGTAACCACAAAATGTTTATTATGATGCAAAAGTAACACATTTAATTTATTAATTATAAAGGGCTTTAATTTTTAGCCCTTTTATTTTTGGTGTTATGCTTTTAAATTTTCTATAACTGCCAAAAATTACATGTTTCGTCTTCTATTTTTGTTGTTTTAATGTAAATTTTGACCATTTGGTCCACTTTTTCCTGCTCGTTTTTATTTCATGCAATCTTCTTGCTGCGCAAGCGTTTTCCAGAACAGGTTAGATGATGTTTTTGTCGCTTAATGCCTGTAAAACATGCATGAGCCACAAAATAATATAAAAAATCCTGCCATTAAGTTGACTTTTAGCGCCCATATCTCCAGAATGCCGCCGTTTGCCAGAAATTCGTCGGTAAGCAGATTTGCATTGATTTACGTCATTACTGTGAATTAATATGCAAATAAAGTGAGTGAATATTCTCTGGAGGGTGTTTTGATTAAGTCAGCGCTATTGGTTCTGGAAGACGGAACCCAGTTTCACGGTCGGGCCATAGGGGCAACAGGTTCGGCGGTTGGGGAAGTCGTTTTCAATACTTCAATGACCGGTTATCAAGAAATCCTCACTGATCCTTCCTATTCTCGTCAAATCGTTACTCTTACTTATCCCCATATTGGCAATGTCGGCACTAATGACGCCGATGAAGAATCTTCTCAGGTACATGCACAAGGTCTGGTGATTCGCGACCTGCCGCTGATTGCCAGCAACTTCCGTAATACCGAAGACCTCTCTTCTTACCTGAAGCGCCATAACATCGTGGCGATTGCCGATATCGATACCCGTAAGCTGACGCGTTTACTGCGCGAGAAAGGCGCACAGAATGGCTGCATTATCGCAGGCGATAACCCGGATGCGGCGCTGGCGTTAGAAAAAGCCCGCGCGTTCCCAGGTCTGAACGGCATGGATCTGGCAAAAGAAGTGACCACCGCAGAAGCCTATAGCTGGACACAAGGGAGCTGGACGTTGACCGGCGGCCTGCCAGAAGCGAAAAAAGAATACGAGCTGCCGTTCCACGTCGTGGCTTATGATTTTGGTGCCAAGCGCAACATCCTGCGGATGCTGGTGGATAGAGGCTGTCGCCTGACCATCGTTCCGGCGCAAACTTCTGCGGAAGATGTGCTGAAAATGAATCCAGACGGCATCTTCCTCTCCAACGGTCCTGGCGACCCGGCCCCGTGCGATTACGCCATTACCGCCATCCAGAAGTTCCTCGAAACCGATATTCCGGTATTCGGCATCTGTCTCGGTCATCAGCTGCTGGCGCTGGCGAGCGGTGCGAAGACTGTCAAAATGAAATTTGGTCACCACGGCGGCAACCATCCGGTTAAAGATGTGGAGAAAAACGTGGTGATGATCACCGCCCAGAACCACGGTTTTGCGGTGGATGAAGCAACATTACCTGCAAACCTGCGTGTCACGCATAAATCCCTGTTCGACGGTACGTTACAGGGCATTCATCGCATCGATAAACCGGCGTTCAGCTTCCAGGGTCACCCTGAAGCCAGCCCTGGTCCACACGACGCCGCGCCGTTGTTCGACCACTTTATCAAGTTAATTGAGCAGTACCGTAAAACCGCTAAGTAATCAGGAGTAAAAGAGCCATGCCAAAACGTACAGATATAAAAAGTATCCTGATTCTGGGTGCGGGCCCGATTGTTATCGGTCAGGCGTGTGAGTTTGACTACTCTGGCGCGCAAGCATGTAAAGCCCTGCGCGAAGAGGGTTACCGCGTCATTCTGGTGAACTCCAACCCGGCGACCATCATGACCGACCCGGAAATGGCCGATGCGACCTACATCGAGCCGATTCACTGGGAAGTGGTACGCAAGATTATTGAAAAAGAGCGCCCGGACGCGGTGCTGCCAACCATGGGCGGTCAGACGGCGCTGAACTGCGCGCTGGAGCTGGAACGTCAGGGCGTGTTGGAAGAGTTCGGTGTCACCATGATTGGTGCCACTGCCGATGCGATTGATAAAGCTGAAGACCGCCGTCGTTTCGACGTAGCGATGAAGAAAATTGGTCTGGAAACCGCGCGTTCCGGTATCGCACACACGATGGAAGAAGCGCTGGCTGTTGCCGCTGACGTGGGCTTCCCGTGCATTATTCGCCCATCCTTTACCATGGGCGGTAGCGGCGGCGGTATCGCTTATAACCGTGAAGAGTTTGAAGAAATTTGCGCCCGCGGTCTGGATCTCTCTCCGACCAAAGAGTTGCTGATTGATGAGTCGCTGATCGGCTGGAAAGAGTACGAGATGGAAGTGGTGCGTGATAAAAACGACAACTGCATCATCGTCTGCTCTATCGAAAACTTTGATGCGATGGGCATCCACACCGGTGACTCCATCACTGTCGCGCCAGCCCAAACGCTGACCGACAAAGAATATCAAATCATGCGTAACGCCTCGATGGCGGTGCTGCGTGAAATCGGCGTTGAAACCGGTGGTTCCAATGTCCAGTTTGCGGTGAACCCGAAAAACGGTCGCCTGATTGTTATCGAAATGAACCCACGCGTGTCCCGTTCTTCGGCGCTGGCGTCGAAAGCGACCGGTTTCCCGATTGCTAAAGTGGCGGCGAAACTGGCGGTGGGTTACACCCTCGACGAACTGATGAACGACATCACTGGCGGACGTACTCCGGCCTCCTTCGAGCCGTCCATCGACTATGTGGTTACTAAAATTCCTCGCTTCAACTTCGAAAAATTCGCCGGTGCTAACGACCGTCTGACCACTCAGATGAAATCGGTTGGCGAAGTGATGGCGATTGGTCGCACGCAGCAGGAATCCCTGCAAAAAGCGCTGCGCGGCCTGGAAGTGGGCGCAACTGGCTTCGACCCGAAAGTGAGCCTGGATGACCCGGAAGCGTTAACCAAAATCCGTCGCGAACTGAAAGACGCAGGCGCAGAGCGTATCTGGTACATCGCCGATGCTTTCCGCGCGGGCCTGTCTGTGGACGGCGTCTTCAACCTGACTAACATTGACCGCTGGTTCCTGGTACAGATTGAAGAACTGGTGCGTCTGGAAGAGAAAGTGGCGGAAGTGGGCATCACTGGCCTGAACGCTGAATTCCTGCGCCAGCTGAAACGCAAAGGCTTTGCCGATGCGCGCTTGGCAAAACTGGCGGGCGTACGCGAAGCGGAAATCCGTAAGCTGCGTGACCAATATGACCTGCACCCGGTCTACAAGCGCGTGGATACCTGTGCGGCAGAGTTTGCCACCGACACCGCTTACATGTACTCCACTTATGAAGAAGAGTGCGAAGCGAATCCGTCTACCGACCGTGAAAAAATCATGGTGCTTGGCGGCGGTCCAAACCGTATCGGTCAGGGTATCGAATTCGACTACTGCTGCGTACACGCCTCGCTGGCGCTGCGTGAAGACGGTTACGAAACCATTATGGTTAACTGTAACCCGGAAACCGTCTCTACCGACTACGACACTTCCGATCGCCTCTACTTCGAGCCGGTAACTCTGGAAGATGTGCTGGAAATCGTGCGTATTGAGAAGCCGAAAGGCGTTATCGTTCAGTACGGCGGTCAGACCCCGCTGAAACTGGCGCGTGCACTGGAAGCCGCTGGCGTACCGGTTATCGGCACCAGCCCGGATGCTATCGACCGTGCGGAAGACCGTGAACGCTTCCAGCATGCGGTTGACCGTCTGAAACTGAAACAACCGGCGAACGCCACCGTTACTGCTATTGAAATGGCAGTTGAGAAGGCAAAAGAGATTGGCTACCCGCTGGTGGTGCGTCCGTCTTACGTTCTCGGCGGTCGGGCGATGGAAATCGTCTATGACGAAGCTGACCTGCGTCGCTACTTCCAGACGGCGGTTAGCGTGTCTAACGATGTGCCAGTGTTGCTGGATCATTTCCTTGATGACGCAGTAGAAGTTGACGTGGATGCCATCTGCGACGGCGAAATGGTGCTGATTGGCGGCATCATGGAGCACATCGAGCAGGCGGGCGTGCACTCCGGTGACTCCGCATGTTCGCTGCCAGCGTACACCTTAAGTCAGGAAATTCAGGATGTGATGCGCCAGCAGGTGCAGAAACTGGCCTTCGAATTGCAGGTGCGCGGTCTGATGAACGTGCAGTTTGCGGTGAAAAACAACGAAGTTTACCTGATTGAAGTAAACCCGCGTGCGGCGCGTACTGTTCCGTTCGTCTCCAAAGCCACCGGCGTACCGCTGGCAAAAGTGGCGGCGCGTGTGATGGCTGGCAAATCGCTGGCTGAGCAGGGCGTAACCAAAGAAGTTATTCCGCCGTACTACTCGGTGAAAGAAGCGGTGCTGCCGTTCAATAAATTCCCGGGCGTTGACCCGCTGTTAGGGCCAGAAATGCGCTCTACCGGGGAAGTCATGGGCGTGGGCCGCACCTTCGCTGAAGCGTTCGCCAAAGCGCAGCTGGGCAGCAACTCCACCATGAAGAAACACGGTCGTGCGCTGCTTTCCGTGCGCGAAGGCGATAAAGAACGCGTGGTGGACCTGGCGGCAAAACTGCTGAAACAGGGCTTCGAGCTGGATGCGACCCACGGCACGGCGATTGTGCTGGGCGAAGCGGGTATCAATCCGCGTCTGGTAAACAAGGTGCATGAAGGCCGTCCGCACATTCAGGACCGTATCAAGAATGGCGAATATACCTACATCATCAACACCACCTCAGGCCGTCGTGCGATTGAAGACTCCCGCGTGATCCGTCGCAGTGCGCTGCAATATAAAGTGCATTATGACACCACCCTGAACGGTGGTTTCGCTACCGCGATGGCGCTGAATGCCGATGCGACTGAAAAAGTAATTTCGGTGCAGGAAATGCACGCACAGATCAAATAATAGCGTGTCGTGGCGGATATTTTTCATCCGCTAATTTGATCGAATAACTAATACGGTTCTCTGATGAGGACCGTTTTTTTTTGCCCATTAAGTAAATCTTTTGGGGAATCGATATTTTTGATGACATAAGCAGGATTTAGCTCACACTTATCGACGGTGAAGTTGCATACTATCGATATATCCACAATTTTAATATGGCCTTGTTTAATTGCTTCAAAACGAGTCATAGCCAGACTTTTAATTTGTGAAACTGGAGTTCGTATGTGTGAAGGATATGTTGAAAAACCACTCTACTTGTTAATCGCCGAATGGATGATGGCTGAAAATCGGTGGGTGATAGCAAGAGAGATCTCTATTCATTTCGATATTGAACACAGCAAGGCGGTTAATACCCTGACTTATATTCTGTCGGAAGTCACAGAAATAAGCTGCGAAGTTAAGATGATCCCTAATAAGCTGGAAGGGCGGGGATGCCAGTGTCAGCGACTGGTTAAAGTGGTCGATATCGATGAGCAAATTTACGCGCGCCTGCGCAATAACAGTCGGGAAAAATTAGTCGGCGTAAGAAAGACACCGCGTATTCCTGCCGTTCCGCTCACGGAACTTAACCGCGAGCAGAAGTGGCAGATGATGTTGTCAAAGAGTATGCGTCGTTAATTTTATCTCGTTGATACCGGGCGTCCTGCTTGCCAGATACGATGTTGTAGCATCTTATCCAGCAACCAGGTCGCATCCGGCAAGATCACCGTTTAGGCGTCACATCCGTCGTCCCCTGCAAACGGGGGCGATTTTCCTCCATTTGCCTCAGTGGCTGCGTTTCATGTAACGATGCATGACAGCGCCCGACAAGATCCTGATACTCTTTGGTATTCAACCGTTTCCAGTGTAACTCGTCGTCACTAACACTGCGTACAGCGCGGGCTGGCGTACCCATCAACAACTGGCGTTTCTCGCCACTAAAGCCTGCTTTGACAAAGCTCATTGCGGCAACAATGCTCTCTTCGCCAATGACCGCGCCATCCATAATTACGCTGTTCATCCCGACCAATGCATCGCGACCAATCACACAACCATGCAGGATCGCTCCATGCCCGATATGGCCGTTTTCCCCAACGATGGTGTCAGTGTCGCAGTAGCCATGCATAATGCAGCCATCCTGAATATTGGCTCCCGCTTGCACGATCAACCGCCCGTAGTCACCACGCAGTGAGGCGAGTGGGCCGATGTAGACACCGGCTCCCACAATCACATCGCCAATCAAGACGGCACTGGGATGGACAAACGCCGTCGGGTGAACCACCGGAATTAACCCCTCAAAGGCGTAATAGCTCACGGTTGTTAACGTCCTTTCCACACCGGATCGCGCTTCTCGGCAAACGCCAGCGGCCCTTCAATGGCATCTTCCGAATGCAGAACCGATGGATAGTGTTTCAACACGCCGCTGCGAATATAGCGATACGCTTCTTCTACCGGCATTTCGCTGGTGGTGCGGTAGATCTCTTTCAGCGCCGCAATCGCCAGCGGGGCGCTGTTAACCAGCTGCTGAGCCAGTTCGCGGGCGTTATCCATCAGTTCCGCCTGGCTAACCACGCGGTTGACTATCCCCCAACGCAGCGCCTCTTCTGCGCCCATTCGTCTGCCGGTCATCACCATTTCATTGACGATGGTAGGCGGCAGGATCTTCGGCAGACGCAGCACACCGCCGCTGTCAGGAACGATGCCCAGTTTGGCTTCCGGCAGGGCGAAGCTGGCGTTATCGGCACAAACAATAAAATCTGCCGCCAGCGCCAGTTCGAAACCGCCGCCAAAGGCGTAGCCGTTCACAGCTGCGATAACTGGTTTGTCGAGATTGAAAATTTCGGTTAATCCCGCAAAACCACCCGGGCCAAAGTCAGCATCCGGTGCTTCGCCTTCTGCTGCCGCTTTTAAATCCCAGCCCGCGGAAAAGAATTTCTCTCCGGCACCGGTAATAATGGCGACACGTAATTGCGGATCGTCACGGAAATTTAGAAATACTTCGCCCATTTCAAAGCTGGTTTTTGCATCAATAGCATTCGCTTTTGGGCGATCAAGGGTAATTTCCAGAATTGATCCATTGCGGGTCAGATGTAATGATTCACTCATTCCTTTTCTCCATTTTGGCTTTTTTAGGGACGACAACATCCCTGCAAAAAATGCATATTGTTTTAGGGCGTGATTATTAGCTGGCAGGGTAGTTCCCTGACGTTTCATTTATTTCAGATTCTTTCTAATTATTTTCCCCGAGCAATTACGTGGCAGATCTTTTCTGATCTCCAGATAAGAGGGCACTTTAAATTTCGCCATATTTTGTTTGCAGAAGCGAAAAAATTCCTCTTCGCTCAATGTTTCACCTTCATTCAGCACCACAAATGCTTTGATGGCTTCATCGCGAATCGAATCTTTAATACCCACAACCACGATGTCCTGAATTTTCGGATGGGTGGCGATGATATTTTCCAGCTCCACGCAGGAGACATTCTCGCCACCGCGTTTGATCATATTGCAGCGGCGATCGACGAAATAAAAAAAGCCTTCTTCGTCGCGGTATCCGGTATCGCCGGTATGTAGCCAGCCGTCGGCTTCCAGCACTTTCGCAGTGGCTTTCGGGTTTCAAAAATACTCTTTGAAGATGGTTTTCCCTGGTACGCCTTTAATACAGATTTCACCGATCTCACCTGCCGGGAGCGGGCGATTGTGATCGTCGCGGATCTCCGCTTCGTAGCAAAACCCCGCCCGACCAATCGACAGCCAGCGTCGTTTATCGCTAGGGCGATCGCCGATAATGCCCACAATGGTTTCCGTCATCCCATAAGACGTCAGCAAGCGAACGCCGAAGCGTTCACAAAATGCGTCTTTTTCCTGCTCCGACAAGTTGAGATAAAACATCACTTCCCGCAGGCGGTGTTGCCGATCGTTCGCTGAAGGCGGCTGCACCATCAACGTACGGATCATCATCGGAATACATTCGGTAATGGTGGCGCGGTACTTCTGCGCCTGTCCCCAGAAGGCGCGGGCGCTGTATTTCTCGACCAGCACAAAGGTGGCCCCGGCAGAAAACGCCGCCATCGCCGCAGTACACTGGCAATCGATATGAAACGCAGGCATTACCGTCATGTAGACGTCATCGTCACGCAGTGCACACTGCCAGGCGGAGTAATATCCAGCGAAGCGCAGGTTGTAATGGGTAATCACCACACCTTTCGGTCGGGAGGTGGTGCCGGAGGTGAAGAGAATTTCCGCCGTATCGTCAGTCGATAGTGGCGGTGCATAGCACAAGGTGGCAGGTTGTTGATTTTTCAGTTGAGTAAACGAACTCACTCCATCATCAGCGGGAAGTGCCACATCTGTCAGGCAAATGTGCCGCAATTGAGTGGCATCTTCCTGCTGAATCTGTTGATACATAGGATAAAATTGCGCACTGGTCACCAGCAGGCACGCCTGGCTATTTTGCAAGATCCACTCGCTTTCCTCGCGTAACAGGCGGGCGTTAATCGGCACCATAATCGCGCCAATTTTTGCCAGCCCGAACCAGCAAAAGATAAATTCCGGGCAGTTGTCGAGATGTAGTGCAACCTTGTTGCCTTTGCGAATCCCCAGCGTATAAAACAGGTTTGCCGTGCGGTTAATCTCCTGATTTAACTCAAGATAACTATACCGGTTAACGACTCCGCCGCTGGATTCACAAATCAGCGCCGTTTTATGACCGTAAACGTCCGCCAGATCGTCCCACATTTGACGTAGATGTTGTCCGCCAATGATATCCATTGCACCTCTATCCATTTTTGTTCGTTTGTTATTGGGCGGGCGCTAGTCAGGCAAGCCGACTGACGCCACGCGTTTAGTCCTCAACTTTGGCCAGACCTTTGCTGACCAACTCCTGAATGTCGTTTTCGCTGTAGCCGATATTTTTCAAAATGGCAGCCGTGTCCATGCCATGTGAGGGCATTCCGCGCCAGATTTGTCCGGGGTTATTTTTGAATTTCGGCATGATGTTCGGCCCTTTGCAGGTGCGACCATCCATCGTTTGCCACTGAGTGATTGATTCACGGGCAACATACTGTGGATTGCTTTCCAGTTCCGGTACGGTCAGTACTTTGGCACAGGCGATATTCAGTTCGGCAAAGCGTTCTTTAACTTCTGCGATGGTATGTGCCGCCAGCCAGGCATCGAGTTTTTCTTCTACCAGTGGGCCGTAAGGGCATTCGATACGGTGGATAAGCTGAGTGCCTTCCGGGATTTCCGGCGTACCGAGTAGATGTGCGAGGCCAATATCTTTAAAGCACTCTTCAATTTGGGTAATGCCCACCAGTTCCATCACGATGTAGCCGTCGGCACATTTATACAGACCGCAACCGGCGTAGTAGGGATCTTTACCTTTGCTCATGCGCGGGCACATTTCGCCGCCGTTGAAGTAATCCATCATGAAGTACTGGCCCATACGCAGCATCACTTCATACATGGCGATGTCGATACTTTCGCCTTTACCGGTTTCACGCACTTTATGCAGTGCTGCCAGCGCCGCCGTGGTGGCGGTCAGGCCAGAAAAGTAATCGGCGGTATACGGGAAGGCAGGCATTGGCTGGTCAACATCACCGTTCTGAATCAGGTAACCACTGAAGGCCTGGGCGATGGTGTTATAGGCCGGAAGATTGGTGTACTCCTCGGTGCCGTACTGACCAAAACCGGACAGGTGAGCGATAACCAGTTTCGGGTTGTGCTGCCACAGTACTTCATCGGTAATGCCACGACGGGCAAAGGCCGGACCTTTACTGGCTTCGATGAAGATATCGGTGGTTTCCATTAATTTCAGAAACGCTTCGCGGCCTTCATCTTTGAAAATATTTAACGACAGCGCGTGCAAATTGCGGCGGGAGAGCTGCGGATAGTTCGGTTGAACGCGAATGGTGTCGGCCCAGGCGACGTTCTCGATCCAAATAACTTCCGCGCCCCATTCTGCGAACATTTGTCCGGCAAACGGTCCGGCGATTTCGATACCGGAGAAGACAACGCGCAATCCGGCCAGCGGTCCGAATTTCGGCATGGGTAGATGATCCATTATTAGCTCCTGAAAAATTTATGTAGCGCATGACTGCCGGATGCGGCGTAAACGCCTTATCCGGCTTACATTCGTGCTCCCGTAGGCCTGATAAGACGCGTCAGCGTCGCATCAGGCAGCGCACGGACTTAGCGGTATTGCTTCAGCACCGCACGACCCAGCGTCAGGATCTGCATTTCGTCAGATCCTCCGGAAACGCGGTCTACACGCAGGTCACGCCAGAAGCGGCTGATGCGGTGGTTGCCCGCAATCCCGACACCGCCCAGCACCTGCATTGCGCTATCCACCACTTCAAATGCCGCATTGGCGCAGAAGTATTTGCACATCGCTGCATCGCCAGAGGTGATGGTGCCGTTGTCTGCTTTCCACGCTGCTTCATACAGCATGTTTTTCATGGAGTTTAATTTGATCGCCATGTGGGCGAATTTTTCCTGAATCAACTGGAAACGACCAATAGCCTCGCCAAACTGCACGCGCTGGTTGGCGTAGCGCGCCGCATCTTCAAAGGCGCACATCGCCGTACCGTAGTTGGTCAGGGCTACCAGGAAACGTTCATGGTCGAACTCTTCTTTGACGCGGTTAAAGCCGTTACCTTCCCGACCGAACATGTCTTTCTCGTCCAGTTCCACATCGTCAAAGGTGATTTCACAGCAGCTATCCATACGCAGACCGAGCTTCTCAAGTTTGGTCACTTTGATGCCCGGTTTGCTCATATCAACAAACCATTCGGTGTAGACAGGTTTGTCCGGAGAAGCCCCGTCGCGCGCCATCACCACGATGTACGGGGTGTAGGCGCTACTGGTAATAAAACACTTACTACCATTAAGATAAATCTTACCATTTCTACGGGTATAAGTCGTTTTCAGGCTACCCACGTCGGAGCCCGCGCCCGGTTCGGTAATCGCTGAGTTCCACATCTGCTTACCGGTGCCGCGGAAAGCCATAATCTTGTCGATCTGCTCTTGTGTGCCTTCGCGCAGGAAGGTATTGAACCCGCCCGGCAGCTGGTACAGTACATAGGTTGGTGCCCCCAGACGTCCCAGCTCCATCCACACGGCGGCGAGAGTAACAAACCCCGCGTCCAGACCACCGTGCTCTTCAGGGATCAGCAGACTGTCGATACCCATATCCGCCAGTGCTTTGACAAAACGTTCCGGGTAGACGCTGTCACGGTCGCACTCGGCAAAATAGGCCTCCCAGTTTTCGCTGGCCATCAGTTCGCGGATACCGGCGACAAACAGTTCCTGCTCATCATTTAAATTAAAATCCATCTTTCAACCTCTTGATATTTTGGGGGTTAATTAATCTTTCCAGTTCTGTTTCGCGTCTTTAATAAAGGAGAGCGTCACCATAATGTTGACGAAGAATAGCGGGCATCCTCCGGCGATAATGGCGGTTTGAATCGGTTTCAGGCCGCCGAGCGCCAGCAGAACAATACCGATAATACCAACCAGAATTGACCAACCGATACGCACCAGCAGCGGTGGTTCTTCACCATCGCGTACTTCGCGGCAAGTAGACATCGCCAGGGTATAAGAGCAGGCGTTAACCAGCGTAACGGTGGCAATAAAGCAGAGGATGAAGAAGCCCCACATGGTGGCGGTGCTGAGTGGCAGAGCGGCCCAGGTTTCGATGATGGCGCGCGCCACACCGTACTGTTCGATCAGATTTGGAATGTTGATGATGTTTTTATCCATCAACAGCAGAGTGTTACTACCGAGCACGGTCCACAGGATCCAGGTGGATGCTGTCAGCCCCATCACCATGCCAAAGCACAGTTCACGCACAGTACGACCACGGGAGATGCGGGCGAGGAAGATACTCATCTGGATGGCGTAAATCACCCACCATGCCCAGTAGAACACGGTCCAGCCCTGCGGGAAGCCGCCTTTAGCGATGGGATCGGTATAGAACAACATGCGCGGCAGATACATCAGCAACATCCCCACCGAATCGGTGAAGTAGTTCATGATGAAGCTGGCACCGCTGACGATGAACACCCAACCCAGCATCAGGAGGCTCAGGTAACTACGCACGTCACTGGCGATACGTACCCCTTTTTGCAGACCGCAAGCGACGCAAATGGCGTTGAGGATAATCCAGCAGGTAATGATGATAGCGTCCAGTTGCAGGGTATGCGGAATGCCAAACAACCATTGCATACACTCGGTCACCAGCGGCGTGGCAAGGCCCAGACTGGTACCCATCGCGAAGATCAAGGCGACGAGATAGAAGTTGTCGACGATGGTACCGAACAACCCTTTGGCGTGTTTTTTACCTACCAGCGGCACCAGTGTCGAGCTGGGGCGAATCACTTCCATTTTGCGGACAAAGAAGAAGTAAGCGAAGGCGACTGAAAGGAAGCTGTAAGTGGCCCACGGCAGAGGTCCCCAGTGGAACAAGCTGTAAGCCAGCCCCAACTCTTTCGCTCCTGTCGAGTTCGGTTCTAAGCCAAACGGCGGGGTGGAGATGTAGTAGTAGATCTCAATCGATCCCCAGAACAGTACGGCAGCAGACGTACAGGAGGCGAACATCATAAAGATCCAACTGGCGGTGCTAAATTCTGGCGGTTCGTTACCTAAACGCTTTTTGGCATACGGGCCAAATACCAGCCAGAACCAACCGAAAAGCATCACCACCATATACCATTCAAATGCCCATCCCCATACATTGGTGACGTAACTGAATACAGCATTAATAACGACATTCGCCGCATCCAGATCTCTGACTGTAAGCCAACAAAGTATGCCGACGATTATTAATGGTGGAAAGAAAACCTTCGGTTCTATTCCCGTTTTTCTCTTTTCATTCTTCATGAGTT
>NZ_JBQZXC010000059.1:0-21334 GCF_053555815.1 Shigella sp. SIG6
ACCGAAAAGGTGGCGTTTGTGCAGAGAGACTAGTGCCGGGTGCGGCGTAACGCCTGATCCGGCCTACCGATTAATCGTCCAGGAAGCTACGCAACACTTCAGAACGGCTCGGGTGACGCAGTTTGCGCAGCGCCTTCGCTTCGATCTGACGGATACGTTCGCGGGTAACGTCGAACTGTTTACCCACTTCTTCCAGCGTGTGGTCGGTGTTCATATCGATACCGAAACGCATACGCAGAACTTTTGCTTCACGCGCGGTCAGGCCAGCCAGCACGTCGTGCGTTGCCGCACGCAGGCTTTCGGTGGTCGCAGAATCCAGCGGCAGCTCGAGGGTGGTATCCTCGATGAAATCCCCCAGATGCGAATCTTCATCATCACCGATCGGCGTTTCCATGGAGATTGGCTCTTTGGCGATCTTCAGCACTTTGCGGATCTTGTCTTCCGGCATCAGCATACGTTCAGCCAGTTCTTCCGGCGTCGGTTCACGGCCCATCTCTTGCAGCATCTGGCGAGAAATACGGTTGAGTTTGTTGATAGTCTCAATCATATGCACCGGAATACGGATGGTGCGCGCCTGATCCGCGATAGAACGGGTGATCGCCTGACGGATCCACCAGGTTGCGTAGGTGGAGAACTTGTAACCACGGCGGTATTCGAATTTATCAACCGCTTTCATCAGGCCGATGTTACCTTCCTGAATCAGGTCAAGGAACTGCAAGCCACGGTTGGTGTATTTCTTGGCGATAGAAATAACCAGACGTAAGTTCGCTTCAACCATCTCTTTCTTCGCACGGCGGGCTTTCGCTTCACCGATGGACATACGACGGTTGATATCTTTAACCTGCTCGATGGTCAGGCCGGTTTCTTCTTCAATCTGCTGCAGTTTTTGCAGGGCGCGATGCACTTCTTCAGAGACATCGTGCAGTTTTTCCGACCACGGCTTGTTCATCGCAATTGCCGCGTTGAACCAGGTATCGCTGGTTTCGTTGCCGGTAAACAGGGTAATGAAGTTTTTCTTCGGCATTTTGCACTGCTCAACGCAGAGCTTCATGATCAGACGTTCTTGCGTACGAACGCGGTCCATCATGACGCGCATGCTGTTGACCAGGTAGTCAAACTGCTTCGGCACCAGGCGGAACTGTTTGAATACTTCAGACAGTTTCAGGATCTCTTCCTGAGCGGCAGCGTGACTGCGACCTTTCGCTTTGATGGTGTCACGCGTTACAACGTACTGAGCGCGTAGTTCCGCAAATTTTTCGCGAGCCAGTTCCGGGTCGATGCTGTTGTCATCATCGGCGCTGTCGTCATCGCCATCTTCTTCGTCTTCATCTTCGTCATCGTCCAGATCTTCCTGGGAAAGCTCAGAACCGACGTGAGTGGCGGTAGGTGCCAGATCTTCTTCTGCGTTCGGGTCAACAAAGCCGGTGATCAGATCGGACAGACGCGCTTCTTCTGCTTCAACACGATCGTACTGTTCCAGCAGATAGGTGATCGCTTCCGGATATTCAGCAACGGAGCATTGAACCTGGTTGATCCCGTCTTCAATACGCTTAGCGATGTCAATTTCGCCTTCGCGGGTCAACAGTTCAACGGTGCCCATTTCACGCATGTACATGCGTACCGGGTCAGTCGTGCGCCCGATTTCAGATTCCACGCTGGAAAGCACCTGCGCGGCGGCTTCGGCAGCATCTTCGTCCGCGGTGTTTTCAGCCAGCATCAGATCATCGGCATCCGGTGCTTCTTCCATCACCTGAATGCCCATGTCGTTGATCATTTGGATGATGTCTTCGATCTGATCTGAATCGACGATATCTTCCGGCAGATGGTCATTGACCTCGGCATAGGTCAGATAGCCTTGCTCCTTACCACGGGTGACAAGAAGTTTCAGCTGTGACTGCGGGTTTTGCTCCATAAGACGGTATCCACACTTATTTCATGAGGTTGGTGTTGGGCGATTGACCCGATGTCCTTCAGCCGTTAACGCTGAAATCCAACGGTTGTTTACCGCCAACGATAATTACGAGGGCGTACTTATATATTTGCCGCTGCCTCTCAGTGCGGCTGTCGGGGGCTTCCCGATCGCTCTTCGGCACTTAAGCCGTTAAATCACTTTTTCGCCAGCTCCTGGTTTAATGTCCAGAGCTCCAGGCGTTCTTCGTTGCTTAAACCATGCGTGCGCTCACGAGCGATTAACTCTTCCTGGCGCAGTTCAAGCAGCGAATCAAACATATGGTTGAGTGAGTCGGTGAAGGTTTGCTCAGCAATATTCTTATCTGCTATATCGTCCCACATCGACAGTTTTTCAAGGGTGGCAGCATTATTTGTACCACGATAGTGCTCTAAAAGTTGCCCGGTGGTCAGACCTGGCTGGGAGAGACAAGTGTTGACCAGTTCTCTGAATAAGCCAAGTCCAGGGAGCTTATTTTCATCCAGATTCTCAAGCGGCGGGACCAACGTCGCTAATTCTGGATTTTGCACCAGCAACCCTATAAGTATACGCATGGTCGTGCGTTTTAGCTGCGGAACAGGGCGAGAAACGCCGCTCTCTGCCGCTTTTGGCATTAATCGTTCAAGCTGGCTGTCATCAAGTATGCCTAATTTGTTGCCTAATTCCTGACGAAGATATATTCGCAGCGTTTCGCCCGGCACTTGCGATATCAATGGCAGTGCCAGCGTACTCAAACGTGCGCGCCCGTCAGGGGTACTCAGATCAACTTGCGGCATCAGACTGTTAAACAGAAATGCGGAGAGTGGCATCGCCTGCTCCATCCGCGCTTCAAACGCTTCTTTACCTTCTTTTCGTACCAGCGTGTCAGGGTCTTCGCCATCCGGCAAAAACATAAAGCGTAGCTGACGGCCGTCTGTCATGTAAGGCAGCGCCGTTTCCAGCGCTCGCCATGCGGCATCGCGGCCTGCACGGTCGCCGTCATAACAGCAAATGACATTGTTGGTCGCACGGAACAACAGTTGTATATGATCGGCGGTGGTTGACGTACCTAACGACGCAACGGCGTAATTAATGCCGTATTGCGCCAGCGCCACCACGTCCATATAGCCTTCGACCACAAGCAGACGATTGGGTTCAGCGTTATCCTGCTGCGCTTCATAAAGACCGTAAAGCTGGCGGCCTTTATGGAAAATGTCTGTTTCCGGCGAGTTCAGGTATTTGGGGGTATCGTTGCCCAGCACGCGCCCGCCAAAACCAATCACCCGACCGCGTTTATCGCGAATGGGGAACATCACCCGTTCGCGGAAACGATCGTAACTGCGTCCCTGATCGTTAGTGACCAACATCCCCGCATCAATCAATGACTGGCGATTTTCTGGATTGCCGCCAAACCGCTTCAGGACGTTGTCCCAGCCGGGGGGCGCAAAACCAATCGCAAAGCGAGCGATAACCTCGTGGCTTAATCCGCGTTTTTCCAGATACTGGCGCGCAGACGTGGCAACAGGTTGTTGTAAAGATTGTTGGTAAAACGTATTCAGACCGTCCATCAACTGATAAAGCGTTTGCCTCTGATGGCGCTCGATCTGGCTGGGGCCGCTGCCTGCTTCAAATGGCACTTCAAGATTGTGCATTGCTGCCAGCTCTTCGACCGTTTCGACGAACTCGAGCTTGTCGTAGTTCATCAGGAAGTCGATCGCGTTGCCGTGCGCGCCACATCCAAAGCAGTGGTAAAACTGTTTCTCACCGTTAACGGTGAATGACGGGGTTTTCTCGTTGTGGAATGGACAACACGCGTGGAAATTCTTGCCCTGCTTTTTCAGCTTCACACGGGCATCGATCAGATCGACGATGTCAGTGCGTGCCAGCAGATCATTAATGAATACGCGTGGGATTCGTCCAGCCATAGGCCCCGATTTTTAGCAATTCATAAACGAAAATAAGCCGCGCATTCCTTTCGGAAGCACGGCCTTACAACTACAACTCGGTCTGATCGGAGAGCAACGCTCTCGGGGAATTAGTACAGACGAGTGCGGCGTGCGTTTTCGCGAGCCAGTTTCTTCGCGTGACGTTTCACTGCAGAAGCTTTAGCGCGCTTACGTTCGGTAGTCGGTTTTTCATAGAACTCACGACGACGAACTTCCGCCAGAACACCTGCTTTTTCGCAGGAACGCTTGAAGCGACGCAGAGCTACGTCGAACGGCTCGTTTTCACGTACTTTAATTACCGGCATGTGCCTCTCACCTTTGATTAATTCGGTTTGCCGCTGGCATCAACGCCAGCTTATTTCAAAATGGTGCGGAATTTTACTGCAATTGCTGCTGCTTTGTAAAGCACCGCGGCCTTTTTTGAAAGGGACTTTTATAAGGGTGAGGAGTATACACGAGGCTTTCTCCAGGGGCGAACAAAGTTTTACATCAACCCGCATTGGTCCTACACTGCGCGGTAATAAAGCGAGGTAAAACAAGTCATGCGTGTACTGGGTATTGAAACTTCCTGCGATGAAACCGGCATCGCCATTTACGACGATGAAAAAGGTTTGTTAGCCAACCAATTGTATAGTCAGGTGAAATTGCACGCTGACTACGGCGGCGTCGTGCCTGAACTGGCCTCCCGCGATCATGTGCGTAAAACCGTACCGTTGATCCAGGCGGCGCTAAAGGAGTCTGGTTTAACGGCAAAAGACATTGATGCTGTGGCCTATACCGCAGGCCCTGGATTAGTCGGCGCACTGCTGGTTGGCGCAACCGTGGGGCGTTCTCTGGCGTTTGCCAGGAACGTTCCGGCAATCCCGGTACACCATATGGAAGGGCATCTGTTAGCGCCGATGCTGGAAGATAACCCGCCGGAATTTCCGTTTGTCGCGCTGCTGGTGTCCGGCGGTCATACGCAGTTAATCAGCGTGACTGGCATTGGTCAGTACGAGCTGCTCGGCGAGTCTATCGATGATGCCGCCGGTGAAGCGTTTGATAAAACCGCGAAGCTGCTGGGGCTGGATTATCCTGGCGGACCGTTACTGTCGAAAATGGCGGCTCAGGGTACTGCCGGGCGCTTTGTTTTCCCGCGTCCGATGACCGACCGTCCGGGGCTGGATTTCAGCTTTTCTGGTCTGAAAACCTTTGCGGCGAACACGATTCGTGACAACGGCACCGACGACCAGACGTGTGCTGATATCGCCCGCGCCTTTGAAGATGCGGTGGTCGATACGTTGATGATTAAGTGTAAGCGAGCGTTGGATCAGACGGGCTTTAAGCGACTGGTCATGGCGGGCGGCGTGAGTGCTAACCGCACGTTACGGGCGAAGCTGGCTGAAATGATGAAAAAACGCCGCGGCGAAGTGTTCTACGCGCGTCCGGAATTTTGTACTGATAACGGCGCGATGATCGCCTATGCCGGAATGGTGCGGTTTAAAGCAGGCGCGATGGCGGATCTCGGCGTTAGCGTGCGTCCGCGCTGGCCGCTGGCGGAGTTACCGGCTGCGTAAAACTATTGGGTGCCGGAGAGCAATTCCGGCACCGTCCTCACTTAAAGCAACACCACGGGCATCCACAGTAAGCCGGTAATCACCAGCAACACGAGGAATATCAGCCCAAAAATCGCCCCCAGTCGCCAGTAATCCGCCGTTGGCAGATAACCACTACCGTAGTAAATCGGACTGGGTCCGGTGGCGTATGGTGTAAGAATGCTCCCCAGACCAATTGCCGCGCCAACCATCAGGCAGAACACCGGCAGCGGGATTTCCGGCATCGCCAGCGCGGCGGCGATCATCATCGGTGCGAGGGCGGAGGTATACGCCGTGGCGCTGGCGAAAAAGTAGCGCAGTAGATAAAACACCACAATCAACGTCACCATCACCATCACCATCACCATCGTCGGCGAATAACCACTTAAGCTGCCTGCTAACAGTTTGCCAAACCAACTAATAAAACCGGTATTGTTGAGTCCGGTCGCGAGGGTGATAAGCGAGGCCAGCCAGAAGAAAACGTTCCATGCCGCTTTATTACTGACAATGTCGTCCCAACTGATAATGCGCAGAAGCAGCATCAGCGCCACCACGCTGTAACCGACCATCGCGGCATCGATATAATCACCGCCGAAAATCCACAGCACCAGCGCGCCTACCATCAGCCCCAGCATCCGTTTTTCACGCGAACAGAGCGGGCCCATTGCCTGCAGTTCCGTCTCTGCCCAGCGCGGCACCTGATCACCAGACTTCAGTACCGGCGGGTACAGCACGTAAGCCAGCCAGGGAACCAGCAGAACCAGTAAAATGCTGAGCGGCAACATCCCGAGGAACCAGTCGCCCCAACTCAGCGTGGCGTGAGATGCGCTTTTCATCAGTCCAATTAACAGCAAGTTAGGTGCCATCGCCGTCAGGAAAATGGCGCTGGTCACGCAGTCGGCAACAATCCCCATCCACATGATGTACGAGCCAATGCTGCGCGAACTGCTGTCGTTTGGTTGTGATTGATAGAGCGGTGGCAGGTTACGGATGATGGGATAGATAATACCCGCACCACGCGCCGAGTTGGACGGTGTTACAGGTGCCAGGATCAGCTCGGAGAACATCACCGCATAGCCGAGAAACAGCGTGCGATGCCCCATCTTTTTCACCAGAATCAGCGCAATGCGGCGTCCAAGCCTGGTTTTTTCATAGCCTGTGCCAAACATAAAGGCGGCGAAAATGAGCCAGATAACCGAATTAGAAAAACCAGAAACTGCCCAGGAGAGGGATTTGGCGGTGAACTTAAAGCCTGGCTGGGCGAGCTGTTCGGGGCTGAACAGCAGCCAGGGAGAGAGTATGGCGATGATGGAGATACCCACCATCGCCACCACGGCACCCGGCACGGGTTCGAGGATCAGTCCAACGATCACGCCAGTAAAAACGGCAAAGTAGAGCCAGGTATGGTTCTCCAGCCCTGCGGGAACCGGAAGTAGAGCAATAATGGCGATGACCGCCAGCGGCGCAAGATATCGCCACCATTCAGTGGAAGGTTTCATCGTGTTATGCCTGCGAAAAAGGAGAGGGGTGAGCCTCTCCGGGAGGGTTATTTGATGTAATGGACGTGCTCGCAGATCTCTTCCACGATGGGATCGCGGCGTTCGGCGAACAGCTTTTTGTTTTCGGCTATCAGGTTGTTGCCGTGGGTATCAATAGAGACAATCAGCGGGCCGAACTCTTTGACCCGGCAGACCCACAGTGACTCCGGCATCCCGAGTTCTGTCCAGTGCACTTCTTCAATCTCTTCTACCTGGGTTGCCGCCAGCACCGCGCAGCCTGCCGGGAAAATCACATGTAACGCCTTGAATTTCTGGCAGCCTTCTTCGGTCAGCGGCCCCATACCACCTTTGCCAACCACCAGTTTTACGCCGGTCTGCTCAATAAATTCACGTTCAAAACTTTCCATACGCATACTGGTTGTCGGGCCGACAGAGACCATCTCCCATTTGTCGCCGTTTTTGCGCACGATGGGGCCAGCGTGGAAAATCGCTTTGCCGTTGAGATCGTAAGGGATCGGACGTTTCAGTTCGATCAAACGGCGGTGACAAACGTCGCGGCAGGTCACCAGCGTACCGGTCAGGTAGATCACATCGCCGACGCGAATATCTTGCAGATCTTCAGCTTTGATCGGGGTTGTCAGGATCTTTTTCATAACGCGCTCCGGGCGTGAGACAGATTTTCAAAGGTGAGATCGGCATGAACCAGCAGCGTGCCGCGACGATGCGCCCATCACTGAACTGTTGCCGGTCAGCCCTTGTGGACCAATCCCCAGACGGTTGAGTCCTTCTTCCAGGCGTAGCTCCAGTTCTGCCGCTTTTGGATTGGGATGGCGGCTGCCAATCGGGCGCAAAATGGCTTTACGCGAGAGTACGGCGGAGGTTTCCACCGAGGTGGCGATGCCCACGCCCACCAGTACCGGTGGACAGGCGTTTACGGCGAGGGTGGAGATATTTTCGAAGACGAATTTCACCACGCCTTCGTAGCCTTCTGACGGCATTAACACTTTCGAGCGGCCAGGTAGCGTGCAGCCGCCGCCTGCCATGTAAACTTCGATTTCCGCATCGTCATTGTCGGGGATGATGTCCCAGGTGACCCACGGTACGCCGCTACCGGTATTTTTGCCGGTGTTTACTTCGTCAAAAATTTCTACCGCATTGTGACGTAGTGGCGCTTTGACGGTTGCCTCTTCCACGGCTTGTTTGAGTATGATTTGCAGCTCGCCAAGCAGTGGGAAGCGGGAACCGACTTTAACGAAGAACATAATCTCCCCGGTGTCCTGACAGGCAGGACGATTCAGGTCAATCGCTTTTTGCATGTTGTCGAACATCGTATGGTAGATAATTTTCCCCATCGACGACGTTTCGGCATCCTTTAGCTGTTTTAGTTTATCCACCACGTCATCAGGCATTCGGGTAGAAATCATGGCGGTAAAGTTAGCGACAATCTCTGTCAACTTATTCACTGCCTGTTGCTTATTACTTTCGCTCATCATGGCAACTCCAGTTTTTGTATTTGTCTGGAAAAATTCACCGCCACAAACTACCACTAAAAATGTGGTTTTATATTTTTTGCCACCGTGAATATGTAATTAACAGTTCGTGAATCAACGCGAAAATAAGAATGAATATTGCGCCAGAGCAGGGAATGGCAATGTTTTGCGAAATACACTGCGCTTATCACAACTGCGGATAATTAACGATGCTGAATAGCTGGCCTTTAGCCAAAGACTTGCAGGTACTGGTAGAAATCGTCCACAGCGGGAGTTTTAGTGCTGCAGCGGCGACGCTTGGGCAAACGCCTGCATTTGTCACCAAGCGGATCCAAATCCTTGAAAATACGCTGGCAACAACGCTGCTGAACCGCTCCGCTCGCGGCGTGGTGCTGACTGAAAGTGGCCAACGTTGTTACGAACATGCGCTGGAAATCCTCACCCAATATCAGCGACTGGTCGATGACGTCACGCAAATCAAAACGCGCCCGGAGGGGATGATTCGTATTGGTTGCAGTTTTGGTTTTGGGCGCAGCCATATTGCGCCAGCCATTACCGAACTTATGCGCAATTATCCTGAGTTACAGGTGCATTTTGAATTGTTCGATCGGCAAATTGATTTAGTGCAGGATAATATTGATCTGGATATTCGTATTAATGACGAAATTCCTGATTATTATATTGCGCATCTGTTAACGAAAAATAAAAGAATATTATGCGCAGCACCTGAGTATCTGCAAAAATATCCGCAGCCACAATTATTACAGGAATTAAGTCGTCATGACTGTCTGGTGACCAAAGAGCGCGATATGACCCACGGAATATGGGAGTTGGGGAACGGTCAGGAGAAAAAATCGGTGAAGGTTAGCGGGCATCTTTCCTCCAATAGCGGCGAGATAGTGTTGCAATGGGCGCTGGAGGGCAAAGGGATTATGCTGCGTTCCGAGTGGGATGTGTTGCCGTTTCTGGAGAGTGGCAAACTGGTGCAAGTATTGTCGGAGTATGCACAAAGCGCCAATATCTGGGCTGTTTACCGGGAGCCGCTCTATCGCAGCATGAAATTACGTGTCTGCGTGGAATTTCTGGCGGCATGGTGCCAGCAACGGCTGGGCAAGCCCGATGAAGGCTATCAGGTCATGTAGATCCACCAGAAATCACTCGGGATCCTTTTCGCGCTTTCTTTTGAATTTCGTCCAGATTTTTGTCTCCTGACGACGCCACAGACGCTGGATGTTGTCATGATGACGCAGCAGGATCAGGCAAGAGAGCATCGAAACCGGGAAGGTGAATTGTGGCTTAAACCACCAGACATAAAACGGAGCAATCAGTGCACTGACAATCGCTCCCAGCGACGAGTATCCGCTCAATAGCACGGTCAGTAACCAGGTTCCCGCCATTACTCCGGTGAGATCCCAGCCAATTGGTGCGATTGCTCCAAAAGCGGTAGCAACGCCTTTTCCTCCTTTAAAACCGAAGAAAACGGGCCAGATGTGTCCAAGACAGGCGGCGATGGCAATTAAGCCTAGCCAGAAGGGGCTGACACCTAATTCATACGCGCCCCAGACAGGCAACATTCCTTTCAGAACGTCGAAAATCAGTACTGCTACGGCTGCTCCCTTGCCACCGATACGTAACACATTGGTTGCGCCTGGATTGCCGGAGCCGCTGGTTCGCGGATCGGGCAGCCCACACAAGCGGCAAACCAGAATGGCACTGGAAATGGAGCCGCAGAGGTACGAGATGAGGATCATTCCAGGCGCGATTGCACTCATAAGCTGTTCCGTTTTGAAAATTCGTGTTCAACGATGAATCTGTGGATAATACGCACATTTCGCCGGAAGTGGTATCCGGTTAGCCAAAAAGCAGGCAGGACGTGATGGATATTGTATTTATAGAGCAACTTTCGGTAATCACCACTATTGGTGTTTACGACTGGGAACAGACCATCGAACAGAAGTTAGTGTTCGATATCGAAATGGCATGGGATAACCGTAAAGCGGCGAAAAGTGATGATGTGGCGGATTGCCTCAGTTACGCTGACATTGCAGAAACGGTGGTCAGCCACGTCGAGGGGGCGCGTTTTGCGCTGGTGGAACGCGTGGCTGAAGAGGTGGCGGAGCTGCTGTTAGCACGCTTCAACTCGCCGTGGGTGCGTATCAAACTCAGCAAGCCAGGCGCAGTGGCGCGGGCGGCGAATGTTGGCGTAATCATTGAGCGTGGCAATAATCTGAAAGAAAATAATTAATTTTACAGCTGTTAAACCAAACGGTTATAACCTGGTCATACTGCAGTAGTTCGGACAAGCGGTACATTTTAATAATTTAGGGGTTTATTGATGAGCGATATGCACTCGCTGCTGATAGCGGCAATATTGGGTGTGGTCGAAGGATTGACAGAATTTCTGCCGGTATCCAGCACGGGCCATATGATTATTGTCGGTCACTTGTTGGGGTTTGAGGGCGACACGGCGAAAACCTTTGAAGTTGTGATCCAGTTAGGATCAATTCTGGCGGTAGTAGTGATGTTCTGGCGGCGTCTGTTTGGCCTGATTGGCATCCACTTTGGCCGCCCGTTGCAGCACGAAGGTGAAAGCAAAGGTCGTTTAACGCTGATCCACATTTTGCTGGGGATGATTCCGGCGGTGGTACTGGGGCTATTATTCCACGACACGATTAAGTCATTGTTTAACCCGATAAATGTGATGTATGCGCTGGTCGTTGGCGGTTTGTTGCTGATTGCCGCCGAATGCCTGAAGCCGAAAGAGCCGCGTGCGCCGGGTCTTGATGATATGACCTATCGTCAGGCGTTTATGATTGGCTGTTTCCAGTGTCTGGCGCTGTGGCCGGGTTTCTCCCGTTCCGGGGCGACCATCTCAGGTGGGATGCTGATGGGCGTGAGCCGTTACGCTGCTTCCGAGTTCTCGTTCCTGCTGGCGGTACCGATGATGATGGGCGCAACGGCGCTCGATCTCTACAAAAGCTGGGGCTTCCTGACAACCGGCGATATCCCGATGTTTGCCGTTGGGTTTATCACCGCTTTTGTGGTGGCGCTGATAGCGATTAAAACCTTCCTGCAATTGATTAAGCGCATTTCGTTTATCCCGTTCGCCATTTATCGCTTTATTGTGGCGGCTGCGGTGTATGTCGTGTTCTTTTGATTGAGAAAAGGTTCGGGAGCAGGCCGGGTTTTCTCCCTCGCTCTGTAGGGAGAGGGCCGGGGTGGGGGTGATTGTTCGCACCGGTGCTGGTCTGTTCCCCTCACCCTAACCCTCTCCCCGAAGGGGCGAGGGGACGGTTCGTGCTAACGTTTAGTTTTATACTCAGTCAGGCTTTGGGCAACGTTGTTCCTTCCAGCTGGCTACCGCCGCAATCCGCCGTCGGGTCAGCTCCTCGCGAATCTCCACGCCTTTAAATCCCGCTTCAACGACCGCTTTTGTCGGCACTGACTGCGCCACTTCCCAGCCTTCGCGCAACCAACGGCCTTGCGGGTAGTCCGCTGATTCAAAACCGGTTCTGCCGCGCACGTCAGCCTCGCTGGTCAGCGCCAGTTGCTCGACACGCTGCGGTTTACGCCAGGCATCGATGGAATCAAATAATTTGACGATGGTTTTTGGGTTCAGCATTGGGAAGGTGTGGATGAGATCGTGAAACTCAGCCACCAGTCTGGCTAAATCGCGAATTTCATTTGGCACGCGCAGACGCTGGCATAGTTGTTCCACTAACTTAACACCCGCCGGGCCATGCCCATGATGACGCGGCCAAAGTTCTGGCGGCGTCAGTCCTTTACCGAGATCGTGGCATAAAGTTGCGAAACGGACATCAACCTGCGGACTCAGCATCGCCGCCATTGAGAGCGTCATTAAGGTATGAATACCCGTGTCGATTTCCGGATGCCACCTGGCAGGTGCCGGAACGCCAAACAGTGCGTCAATTTCCGGGAATAAAACGCGAAGTGCGCCGCAATCGCGCAGTACCTGGAAGAACACCTGGGGATTGCGGGTGGTGAGGGCGCTTTCCGTCTCTTTCCATACCCGTTCAGGAGTCAGGTGTTCCAGTTCACCCGCATGGGTCATCTCGCGCATCAGCGTCAGAGTTTCATCGGCAATACGAAAACCAAGGTGGGCATAACGCGCAGCAAAACGCGCCACGCGCAGTACGCGTAACGGATCTTCGCCAAAAGCGGGGGAAACATGGCGCAACAGACGATTTTGCAGATCGCCCAGACCGTTGTACGGGTCGATAATCTCGCCGTTATCGTCCTGGGCCAGCGCATTAATGGTCAGATCGCGACGCTTAAGATCATCTTCCAGCGTGACATCCGGTGCGGCATAGCAAGTAAAACCGGTGTAACCGGAACCGGATTTCCGTTCGGTACGTGCCAGCGCATACTCTTCATGCGTTTGCGGATGCAGAAACACAGGAAAATCGCGGCCTACCTGCTGGTAGCCCGCGTCGAGCATCTCCTGTGGCGTACTGCCGACCACCACCCAATCTCTGTCTTTGACCAATAGCCCTAACAATGCATCCCGAACAGCACCACCGACCAGATAAATCTTCACGCCATCATCCCTTCGTCAAATACACAATTCCTAATAATAAGACAGTGCAACGAAGAAGGCGATTTAGTTCATCCAGCGATCTTTGCGTTTGCGGCTTGGGATCAGGTGCGGCAGTACCAGACCGAGCAGCAAGCCAAGCCCTAGCACGCCACCGCCATACATAAACCATTGCATGATGATGGTGCGCTGTTTGTCATCCAGCTGTACGCTGGCGGCATCGACCTTTTTCTGCGCGACAATCAGCTCGTTTTTCAGTTTCTGATTTTCTTCTTTTAACCCGTTGATCACGCTGTCGCTCTGCGCCACTTTTTGCTGCATTTCTGCGGTGCGCTGATTCCAGGTGTTATCGATATTGGTGAGTTTATCGGTCAGGGTTTTGACCTGATTTTCCAGATCTGGCACACGGGAGCGCAGGCTTGGCTCAGTGCTAAGTTGTTTCAACGGGATCCAGGCGGTACGGCCAGAGCTGTCTTTCACCTGGGCATAATTGGTGTTGGCGTCAGTTTGTAATAAGGTCACTTCCTCGCCGGCGTTAACCGTGCCCACGAGGCGATAATGATCTCCCGGACCGCTACGGACCCAGGTATTCAGTTCGTCAGAAACATAGCGCGTTTCTTCAGCGTGTGAGACGGCAGTCGCGCTAAGTGCGAGTAAAGTTAATCCGATCAGGCGTAATTTTGGCATCAGGCTGTCGTTATTGTCATGGAAAGTGGAACGATAGTAGTGGCATCAGTGTCGCTACGCAAAGCATTCGACATCAATCGGAATCCTCTGTGTCAGGTCTTGCCACTGCTTCAAACTTTTACGCCCGTCAAATTGCCCGTTGCATGGCAATTTGGCGCAAAATACTATCTACTGACAAAAAAGATCGCATTAAGTTCGCCGTTCATCGTCACTTATGTGACATAACCGATAAGTAAAGGCCATGGCTCAGGAAATCGAATTAAAGTTTATTGTTAATCACAGTGCCGTTGAGGCGTTGCGTGAGCATCTCAATACGCTGGGCGGCGAGCACCATGACCCCGTGCAGTTGCTGAATATTTACTACGAAACGCCGGATAACTGGCTGCGTAGGCACGATATGGGCTTACGTATTCGTGGCGAAAACGGTCGCTATGAGATGACCATGAAAGTTGCAGGAAGAGTGACAGGCGGCTTACACCAGCGCCCGGAATATAACGTGGCGTTGAGCGAACCGACGCTCGACCTGGCGCAGTTACCGACGGAAATCTGGCCGAACGGCGAATTGCCTGCCGATCTCGCTTCCCGCGTGCAGCCGCTGTTTAGCACCGATTTTTATCGCGAAAAATGGCTAGTAGAGATCGATGGCAGCCGAATTGAAATCGCTCTCGACCAGGGGGAAGTGAAAGCGGGTGAATTTGCTGAGCCTATCTGCGAGCTGGAACTGGAGCTGCTTAGCGGCGACACGCGCGCGGTGCTGAAACTGGCGAACCAACTGGTATCGCAAACCGGATTACGCCAGGGCAGCCTGAGCAAAGCGGCGCGTGGCTATCATCTGGCGCAGGGCAATCCGGCGCGTGAAATCAAACCGACCACCATTTTGCATGTTGCGGCAAAAGCCGATGTGGAACAGGGGCTGGAAGCGGCGCTCGAGCTGGTGTTAGCGCAATGGCAGTATCATGAAGAACTGTGGGTACGCGGCAACGATGCAGCGAAAGAGCAGGTGCTGGCAGCCATTAGCCTAGTCCGTCATACACTGATGCTGTTCGGTGGCATTGTGCCGCGTAAAGCGAGCACTCACTTACGTGATTTGCTGACTCAATGCGAAGCGACCATCGCTTCTGCGGTTTCTGCCGTGACGGCGGTCTACTCTACCGAAACGGCAATGGCGAAGCTGGCGTTGACCGAATGGCTGGTAAGCAAAGCATGGCAGCCGTTTTTAGATGCCAAAGCGCAGGGCAAAATTAGCGACTCCTTCAAACGCTTTGCCGATATCCATCTTTCCCGCCATGCCGCTGAACTGAAAAGCGTTTTCTGCCAGCCGTTAGGCGATCGCTACCGTGACCAGTTGCCACGCCTGATGCGTGATATTGACTCAATACTGTTGCTGGCGGGTTACTATGATCCTGTCGTCGCGCAAGCTTGGCTGGAGAACTGGCAGGGGCTGCGTCACGCTATTGCGACCGGGCAACGCATTGAAATTGAACATTTCCGTAATGAGGCAAACAATCAGGAACCGTTCTGGTTGCACAGCGGAAAACGTTAATCAGGCAAGGATAAAATCGCTTATGAAGCCGCTCTCTTCACCGTTACAGCAGTACTGGCAGACCGTTGTTGAGCGGCTGCCAGAGCTTTTAGCCGAGGAATCACTTAGTGCACAGGCGAAGTCAGTACTTACTTTCAGTGATTTTGTGCAGGACAGCGTGATTGCGCATCCAGAGTGGCTGACGGAACTGGAAAGCCAACCGCCACAGGCTGACGAATGGCAACATTACAGCGTGTGGTTGCAGGAGGCGCTCAGTAATGTGAGCGACGAAGCCGGGTTAATGCGCGAGCTGCGGCTATTCCGGCGGCGCATTATGGTGCGCATCGCATGGGCGCAAACGCTGGCACTGGTTACTGAAGAGAGCATATTGCAGCAGCTCAGTTATCTGGCGGAGACGCTGATTGTTGCGGCGCGTGACTGGCTGTATGACGCCTGCTGCCGCGAGTGGGGAACGCCGTGCAATGCGCAGGGCGAAGCGCAACCGCTGCTGATCTTAGGCATGGGTAAGCTGGGCGGCGGGGAACTGAATTTCTCCTCTGATATCGATCTGATTTTTGCCTGGCCGGAACATGGTTGTACGCAGGGCGGACGCCGGGAACTGGATAACGCGCAGTTTTTTACCCGCATGGGGCAGCGGCTGATTAAAGTGCTGGATCAACCAACGCAGGATGGCTTCGTCTATCGCGTGGATATGCGACTGCGTCCGTTTGGCGAAAGTGGCCCGCTGGTGCTGAGCTTTGCCGCGTTGGAGGATTATTACCAGGAGCAGGGACGCGACTGGGAGCGTTACGCGATGGTCAAAGCGCGGATTATGGGCGATAGCGAAGGCGTCTATGCTAACGAGTTGCGTGCGATGCTGCGCCCGTTTGTTTTCCGTCGTTACATCGATTTCAGCGTGATTCAGTCGCTGCGCAACATGAAAGGGATGATTGCCCGTGAAGTGCGTCGACGTGGTTTGACCGACAATATCAAACTCGGCGCAGGCGGCATTCGCGAAATTGAATTTATCGTTCAGGTGTTCCAGCTCATTCGCGGTGGGCGCGAACCGTCGCTGCAGTCGCGCTCTTTACTGCCAACGCTCAGCGCCATTGCCGCGCTGCATCTGCTTTCTGAAAACGATGCTGAACAATTGCGAGTGGCATATCTGTTCCTGCGGCGTCTGGAAAACCTGCTGCAAAGCATTAACGACGAACAAACCCAAACGCTTCCTTCTGATGAGCTTAACCGTGCGCGGCTGGCGTGGGCGATGGACTTTGCTGACTGGCCGCAACTGACCGGGGCGCTGACCGCACATATGACCAATGTGCGCCGGGTGTTTAATGAATTGATTGGCGACGACGAAAGTGAAACTCAGGAAGAGTCGCTGTCGGAACAGTGGCGTGAGCTGTGGCAGGATGCGTTGCAGGAAGATGACACTACGCCAGTGCTGGCGCATCTTAGCGAGGATGATCGCAAACAGGTCCTAACGCTGATTGCTGATTTCCGCAAAGAGCTGGATAAGCGTACTATCGGTCCGCGAGGACGTCAGGTGCTCGACCATCTGATGCCACATCTGCTAAGTGATGTCTGTGCGCGTGAAGACGCTGCTGTCACGCTGTCGCGCATTACCGCCTTGCTGGTGGGGATTGTTACCCGCACAACCTATTTAGAATTGCTCAGTGAATTCCCTGCGGCGCTTAAACATTTGATTTCTCTGTGTGCCGCATCGCCGATGATTGCCAGCCAGCTAGCGCGTTATCCATTATTGCTGGATGAATTGCTCGATCCAAATACCCTTTACCAGCCGACGGCGACCGATGCTTACCGTGATGAACTGCGCCAGTATTTGCTGCGCGTGCCGGAAGATGACGAAGAACAACAGCTTGAGGCGCTGCGTCAGTTCAAACAGGCGCAGCTGTTACGCATTGCGGCAGCGGATATCGCCGGTACGCTACCGGTAATGAAAGTGAGCGATCACTTAACCTGGCTGGCAGAAGCTATGATAGATGCCGTCGTTCAGCAGGCGTGGGGTCAAATGGTGGCCCGCTACGGTAAGCCAAATCACCTCAACGAACGTGAAGGGCGCGGTTTTGCGGTGGTCGGCTACGGCAAGCTGGGCGGCTGGGAGTTAGGCTACAGTTCCGATCTTGACCTTATCTTCCTCCATGATTGCCCAATGGATGCGATGACTGACGGCGAGCGGGAAATCGACGGGCGGCAGTTTTATCTGCGTCTGGCGCAACGCATTATGCATCTGTTCAGTACGCGTACCTCTTCCGGCATTTTGTATGAAGTGGATGCTCGACTGCGTCCGTCCGGGGCGGCGGGAATGCTGGTGACATCCGCAGAAGCATTTGCCGATTATCAGAAAAACGAGGCCTGGACGTGGGAACATCAGGCGCTGGTGCGTGCGCGTGTAGTGTACGGCGATCCGCAGCTCACTGCGCACTTTGACGCGGTGCGTCGTGAGATTATGACACTGCCGCGAGAAGGTAAAACTCTGCAAACGGAAGTGCGGGAAATGCGCGAGAAAATGCGCGCTCATCTCGGCAATAAACATCGTAATCGCTTTGATATCAAAGCCGATGAAGGCGGAATTACCGATATCGAATTTATTACCCAATATCTGGTGTTGCGCTACGCTCATGAAAAACCGAAGTTAACGCGCTGGTCAGACAACGTGCGTATTCTGGAGCTGCTGGCGCAAAACGACATTATGGAAGAGCAGGAAGCGATGGCGCTGACCCGTGCTTACACGACGCTGCGCGATGAACTTCATCATCTGGCATTACAGGAATTGCCGGGCCATGTGTCGGAGGATTGCTTCACCGCAGAGCGTGATCTGGTGCGGGCAAGCTGGCAGAAGTGGCTGGTGGAAGAATGAAGTATGGTATTATCGCGCGCAAATTTTGAATCTCTCAGGAGACAGGAATGAAAGTAACGCTGCCAGAGTTTGAACGTGCAGGAGTGATGGTGGTTGGTGATGTGATGCTGGATCGTTACTGGTACGGCCCCACCAGTCGTATCTCGCCGGAAGCGCCGGTGCCCGTGGTTAAAGTGAATACCATCGAAGAACGTCCGGGCGGCGCGGCTAACGTGGCGATGAATATCGCTTCTCTCGGTGCTAATGCACGCCTGGTCGGGTTGACGGGCATTGACGATGCAGCGCGCGCGCTGAGTAAATCTCTGGCCGACGTCAACGTCAAATGCGACTTCGTTTCTGTACCGACGCATCCGACCATCACCAAATTACGGGTACTTTCCCGCAACCAACAGCTGATCCGTCTGGATTTTGAAGAAGGTTTCGAAGGTGTTGATCCGCAGCCGCTGCACGAGCGGATTAATCAGGCGCTGAGTTCGATTGGCGCGCTGGTGCTTTCTGACTACGCCAAAGGTGCGCTGGCAAGCGTACAGCAGATGATCCAACTGGCGCGTAAAGCGGGCGTTCCGGTGCTGATTGATCCAAAAGGTACCGATTTTGAGCGCTACCGCGGCGCTACGCTGCTGACACCGAATCTCTCGGAATTTGAAGCTGTTGTCGGTAAATGTAAGACCGAAGAAGAGATTGTTGAGCGCGGCATGAAACTGATTGCCGATTACGAACTCTCGGCTCTGTTAGTGACCCGTTCCGAACAGGGTATGTCGCTGCTGCAACCGGGTAAAGCGCCGCTGCATATGCCAACCCAGGCGCAGGAAGTGTATGACGTTACCGGTGCGGGCGACACGGTGATTGGCGTCCTGGCGGCAACGCTGGCAGCGGGTAATTCGCTGGAAGAAGCCTGCTTCTTTGCCAATGCGGCGGCTGGCGTGGTGGTCGGCAAACTGGGAACCTCCACGGTTTCGCCGATCGAGCTGGAAAATGCAGTGCGTGGGCGCGCAGATACCGGCTTTGGCGTGATGACCGAAGAGGAACTGAAGCTGGCCGTAGCGGCAGCGCGTAAACGCGGTGAAAAAGTGGTGATGACCAATGGCGTCTTTGACATCCTGCACGCCGGACACGTCTTCTATCTGGCAAATGCCCGCAAACTGGGTGACCGCTTGATTGTCGCTGTGAACAGCGATGCCTCCACCAAACGGCTGAAAGGGGATTCCCGCCCCGTTAACCCGCTCGAACAGCGTATGATTGTGCTGGGCGCACTGGAAGCGGTCGACTGGGTGGTGTCGTTTGAAGAAGACACGCCGCAGCGCTTGATCGCCGGGATCCTGCCAGATTTACTGGTGAAGGGCGGCGACTATAAACCAGAAGAGATCGCCGGGAGTAAAGAAGTCTGGGCCAACGGCGGCGAAGTGCTGGTGCTCAACTTCGAAGACGGTTGCTCGACCACTAACATCATCAAGAAGATCCAACAGGATAAAAAAGGCTAACCGGAAAGCGGTTCACAGATCTCGCTTCGTAGCAGGCAGGCCTATTGACGCTGTTGTTTTTTCAACCTAAAGTAAAGGAACAAGGGTAAGGGAGGATTTCTCCCCCCTCTGATCAGTTGTTAGTAAGTCGGGAAACTTAACAGTAACAACACAACCAGTATGATGACGAACTTCATCATAACCCTTTCCTTCTATAAGGCCCCTTCCTCGGGAGGGGCTTTCCCGTTTCAGCCCCTTGCTGACTCCCCGATTGTTGATGAGCGCCGGACCCCGCGCAACGCTTTCCCTGAAGCAGTTTTGCCTTCCCCGAGCGGTCACGCAAAACGCTGCAACGTCCTGAGCATTTGCACCTTTTAGCGGAACGCAGATATAAAAAATCCCCGGCTTTTTGGGCCAGGGATATGTGTTAATGAAACCTTCTTGACGCTGATTTTTTTTCAACCTAAAGTAAAGGAACAAGGGTGAGGGAGAATTTCTCCCCCCTCTGATTGGCTGTTAATAAGCTGCGAAACTTACGAGTAACAACACAATCAGTATGATGACGAGCTTCATCATAACCCTTTCCTTCTGTAAGGCCCCTTCCTCGGGAGGGGCTTTCCCGTTTCAGCCCTTTGCTGACTCCCCGATTGTTGATGAGCGCCGGACCTCGCGCAACGCTTTCCCAGAGGCAGTTTTGCCTTCCCCGAGCGGTCACGCAAAACGTTGCAACGACCTGATCATTTGCAGTTTTTAGCGGAACGCAGATATAAAAAATCCCCGGCTTTTTGTGCCAGGGACGTTCATAGCTGAAAATTTATTCTACGTTTTCGGCGACGGGAGTTGTTGAGGTTAAGGGTGAAGTCAATGCCGCCAGTGAACCGCCTGAAACGCCAATTTCATTGAGCAAGGAGTCAATCAGCGGAGCCTGTGTGCGGTAAGAGAGAGCGGCTGATAATGCTTGTTCCGCTAGGTTTCCGCCCCCCACATTACCCGTGTTTGCATCACCCGCAGCGCTGCCACGATTCAGACCATCGACCTGAATAATCTTGATACCGTCAATAGATTTCATCGGCTCAACGGATTTTTCTATTACCGCAGGTAGCGCCTGCAACAAGGCCAGTTTGAATTTAAGGCTGGTTTGTTCATCAGAAAGTACGTTGATAGCATCGTTCAGCGCACGTTGTGCTTCTGCTTCCGCCAGACCCTTTTTACGTGTAGCTTCGGCTAACTCAACGATAGCCGCCGCCTGCATCTCTGCGGCTTCTTTTTCTGCTTTCGCCCGCACGGTCAGTTCAACCGCTTTGGTTTCTGCATCCTGCGCGGCAGCGATTAGGGCAACTTGTTTAGCACGATCGGCTTCTGCGGTCTGGCGAGTGGTTTCTACGTTTTGTTGCGCACTTACTGCTTCTGCGAGTGCAAGGTTAGCACGCGCTTCTGCCTGGGACTGTTGTTCCGATTTGGCGGCAATAGCGATCGATTTCGTCTGGTTGGCGATTTCGGTGACCTGCTGCTGTTCGATCTCTTTAATACGAACTTCACGTTCAGCCTCAACCTTTCTTGAGCGGACGGCCTGCTCGCGCTCGATCTCCGTTTCCTGAATTTGTCGTTCAGCCAGAATTCGCGTCTGCTCTGCTTCACGACGACGTTCAGCTTCAAAAGCCGCAATACGTGCATTCTGTTCGGCAGTACGGGTTTTAACCTGCTGCTCCTGCTCAAGCGTCATAAACGCTTCTTGTTGTTCGGTAATGACTCCAACTTACTGATTGTGTTTTATGTTCAGATAATGCCCT
>NZ_JBQZXC010000060.1:0-21165 GCF_053555815.1 Shigella sp. SIG6
GGGAGGGGAGATTACGTGCAGATTTCGTAGCAAGGGATGTAGGCTGAGCCTGGCAACTTCATACGATGCTGGGCAACAAAACCCTGTAGCAGGTCGTCCATACGACGCATAATCTCTTTATCGCCGTTGATTTTGTAAGGACCAAACTCTTCAATGGCGCGAATACCGACTTCTTTTACGTTACCCGCCACAATACCGGAGAACGCACGGCGCAGGTCGGCAGCCAGCACTTCAACAGGTTGATCCGGGTAAAGCTTCAGATTAGCCATATTCTCGTGAGACGGCTCAAACGGCATTTGCAAATCTGGCGCAATGCGCATTGACCAGTTAAAGCTGTAGGCATCGCCTGTATCACGGCGATTTTCTTTCACCAGCGGCATCGATTTTTTCATCTGACGAGCGACTTCAGCGGCGTCATCAATGATGATGCGGTAATGGCGGCGCGCGTTTTCGCCCAGCGTATGTACGACAAACTCGTCCAGTACGCGGAAGTAGTCGGCGCTCTCTTTCGGGCCGGTGAGGCTCAATGGTAAAACCTGATCTTTGTTGGCCGGGTTCATTAAAATTCCCAGCAAATACAGCAACTCTTCTGCCGTACCCACACCGCCAGGGAAGATAATGATGCCGTGAGCGATACGGACAAACGCTTCCAGACGTTTTTCGATATCCGGCATGATGATCAATTCGTTGACCAGCGGGTTAGGCGGTTCAGCGGCGATAATCGACGGCTCTGTCATACCAATAAAACGACTGTCTTTGTAACGCTGCTGCGCGTGTCCGACCGCAGCACCTTTCATCGGCGCTTCCATCGCTCCTGGACCACAGCCGGTGCAGATATTCAGCTCACGCAGGCCCAGCTGGTTCCCGACGCGACGGGCATACAAATACTCGTTTTCGTTAATTGAGTGACCGCCCCAGCAGACCACCATATTTGGCGCTTCACCCACATGCAGCGCGCGAGCGTTACGCAAGATGGAAAAGACCAGGTTAGTGATGTGGACGGAGTTGTCGAGATTCAGGTTGGGAAAACGAACGGTATTATGGATTTGCCCGTAAACGAAGAGAATGTCTCGCAGAACCGCGAACAAGTTGGCCTGCAAAGCGCGAATAATTCGCCCATCGACAAAAGCCTCTTCCGGGGGATTAATCAGTTCCAGCTTTACGCCCCGTTCACGGCGCAGGACGTTAATATCGAAATTTTCAAAACGAGACAGCAATTCTTTGCTGTTATCGGTCAAACTACCGGAGTTCAGTACGGCAAGTGAACAGTTGCGAAACAGTTGATAGAGGTCGCTGCTGGCGGTGCGTTTAAGCATATCCACTTCCAGCTGCGACAACATATCCATGGAGCCAAGCGGGCTAATATGTGTAATCAAGAAAAACTCCTTATGGGACGAATATCGTCATTCCCTTTGATTACAATAGCCCTGCCTGATGACCTTTCACAACCTTCTGCGTGAATCCAGCACGCAAAATTGAGAAAAAATTTATTGCCGAACCAGTCTTGTGGTCGATGGGACAAAATCGCTATTACTGCGCCACGGGTTAATGTCCAGACCGCCACGACGGGTATAACGTGCGTAAACGCTCAATTTCTCTGGCTGGCAGAAGCGTAACAGGTCATTAAAGATGCGTTCCACGCACTGTTCGTGGAACTCGTTGTGATGACGGAATGAGACCAAGTAACGCAGCAGTTTTTCTCTGTCAATTTGGCGTCCACGATACTGAATTTGGATCGAACCCCAATCTGGTTGATGGGTGATCAGGCAGTTTGATTTCAGCAGGTGGCTGACGAGCGTCTCTTCCACTACTTTTTCACCGCTGGTGGCATTCTCCAGATAGTCAGTAGTGAATTCATAGTTATCGATAGTGATATCCTGGTCATCAATGCAAGTGCCATTGAAATGACCTATCGGCTGGCCTTCCAGTTCATCAAGACGATATAACGCCACGCTAATCTTACCCTGAGCGCAAGTGCTTAAGTCGCGCTCCAGCGTCTGGCGCACCTCATCCCAGTTATTAAAACGCGTCTGGTTAAAACTGTTGAGATAGAGCTTAAAACTCTTCGACTCAATCAGATTTACGCTGGTGTAATCAAGTTCAACATGACCGACAGCGACCTGCGGCAAACCTTTCGCATTCAGCCAGGAAAGTTCATACAGCGTCCAGATATCCGTACCGTGAAAAGGCAGGTTATCCGCTTTCAGACCCAGCGGGTCGCGATTCAGGCTGCGTGGAACGCCTTGCAGTAGGCTGGCGTCATAGGTATCCCGGTAATCGGTTGATTTTCCAAGAGTCAGGCCCGCAAGTGCCTGATGGTTTGCATAAGAAGACATGTTTCACCGTCATAAACCAGATAAACTAAACGACAAGTGTATCTGGTTTAAGTGAAGAGAGAAATTAGTGGACGATTTGACCGCACAAGCCCTGAAAGATTTTACTGCACGCTACTGCGATGCGTGGCATGAAGAGCATAAAAGCTGGCCGTTAAGTGAGGAACTGTACGGTGTTCCTTCACCGTGCATTATTTCAACTACCGAAGATGCCGTATACTGGCAACCCCAGCCGTTTACCGGGGAACAAAATGTAAACGCGGTTGAACACGCTTTTGATATTGTGATACAACCCACAATTCATACCTTTTATACGACTCAGCTTGCCGGGGATATGCACGCGCAGTTTGGCGATATCAAACTGACATTGCTGCAAACCTGGAGTGAAGACGACTTCCGTCGGGTGCAGGAAAATCTGATTGGTCATCTGGTGACTCAGAAAAGGCTAAAACTGCCGCCCACGCTATTTATCGCGACGCTGGAAGAAGAGTTAGAGGTCATCTCGGTGTGTAATCTCTCCGGTGAAGTGTGCAAAGAGACGCTGGGAACACGTAAACGGACGCATTTAGCCTCAAATCTTGCGGAATTCCTTAATCAACTTAAGCCTCTTCTGTAATCCAAATACCCCATCTGGTTGTGAGAGATCTCTTACAGACTCTGTAGGAGATCGCCAGGAAATAAGCGAATACTTAAAAAGATAAGAATCGTTATTTTCATTTAAAATCAAAATGTTGATTGTTAATTCTTAACTTTCATATGAAATTTTCCTTAAGGCATTGTCTGTAAGCGCCTTGTAAGACTTCGCGAAAAAGACGATTCTATCTTCGTCGACAGGGAGTCAGACAACGAAGTGAACATCAGGATGATGACACTTCTGCAGGACACACCAGGATGTGTGTTTCAGGGAAAGGCTTCTGGATGAAGCGAAGAGGATGACGCAGGACGCGTTAAAGGACACCTCCAGGATGGAGAATGAGAACCGGTCAGGATGATTCGGTGGGTCAGGAAGGCCAGGGACACTTCAGGATGAAGTATCACATCGGGGTGGTGTGAGCAGGAAGCAATAGTTCAGGATGAACGATTGGCCGCAAGGCCAGAGGAAAAGTTGTCAAGGATGAGCAAGGAGCAACAAAAGTAGCTGGAATGCTGCGAAACGAACCGGGAGCACTGTGAATACAGTGCTCCCTTTTTTTATTCCTGCTATCCTTCGCGGCAGTTTTTCTTATTGAGGTTGCTTTATGACCACTCATGACCGCGTTCGTCTCCAGTTGCAGGCGCTTGAAGCGTTACTGCGTGAACATCAGCACTGGCGAAACGATGAACCCCAGCCGCATCAATTTAATAGTACCCAACCGTTCTTTATGGACACCATGGAACCACTGGAGTGGTTGCAGTGGGGGCTGATCCCGCGAATGCACGATTTGTTAAATAACAACCAGCCGTTACCGGGCGCTTTTGCTGTTGCACCCTATTATGAAATGGCGCTGGCGACGGACCATCCGCAACGCGCGCTTATTCTGGCTGAGTTGGAAAAACTGGATGCTCTTTTTGCGGATGATGCGAGCTAATGCTGGAAATACTCTATCAGGATGAATGGCTGGTTGCGGTAAATAAACCCTCCGGCTGGCTGGTTCACCGTAGCTGGCTGGATCGCGACGAGAAAGTAGTGCTCATGCAAACCGTGCGTGACCAGATAGGACAGCATGTTTTTACTGCTCATCGTCTGGACCGACCCACTTCTGGTGTGTTGTTGATGGGATTATCCAGCGAGGCCGGACGGCTGCTGGCACAACAGTTTGAACAGCACCAAATCCAGAAACGTTACCATGCGATTGTGCGCGGCTGGTTGATGGAAGAAGCGGTGTTGGATTATCCACTGGTGGAAGAACTGGACAAAATCGCTGATAAATTTGCCCGCGAAGATAAAGGCCCGCAGCCAGCAGTGACGCATTATCGCGGTCTGGCGACCGTAGAAATGCCGGTAGCGACCGGACGTTACCCGACCACGCGCTACGGCCTGGTGGAACTGGAGCCGAAAACCGGACGCAAACATCAGCTTCGCCGACATCTTGCCCATTTGCGTCATCCGATTATTGGCGATAGCAAACATGGCGATTTACGCCAGAATCGCAGCGGTGCTGAGCATTTTGGCCTCCAGCGGTTAATGCTACATGCCAGTCAGTTGTCATTGACGCATCCTTTTACTGGCGAGCCGCTGACTATTCACGCGGGCCTGGACGACACCTGGATGCAGGCGTTATCACAATTTGGCTGGCGCGGTCTGCTTCCTGAAAATGAAAGGGTTGAGTTCAGTGCGCCATCGGGTCAGGATGGAGAGATAAGTTCCTAATCCAGGGAGAAAACGGTATGGCGGAAATTGGTATTTTTGTCGGCACCATGTACGGAAATTCGCTGTTAGTGGCGGAAGAAGCAGAAGCAATACTGACCGCACAGGGCCACAAAGCAACGGTATTTGAAGATCCTGAATTAAGCGACTGGCTGCCCTATCAGGATAAGTATGTTCTGGTGGTTACGTCCACGACCGGGCAGGGCGACCTTCCTGATAGCATTGTGCCGCTCTTTCAGGGAATCAAAGATAGTCTGGGCTTCCAGCCGAATCTGCGTTATGGCGTGATTGCGCTCGGCGACAGCAGTTATGTAAATTTTTGCAATGGCGGCAAACAGTTCGATGCCTTGTTACAGGAACAGAGCGCTCAGCGGGTTGGCGAAATGCTGTTGATTGACGCCAGTGAGAACCCGGAACCGGAAACGGAATCAAATCCGTGGGTCGAACAGTGGGGCACGCTGTTGTCCTGATATGTCAGCGAGCGGTAAATGTCGTTTTAGCGGTGCTGAATCGAATCTTTTCAGGCAAATGCCAGTAAAAACTGCTTCATAGCGCGGATTTTTACTGGCGTTTGCCTAGAGTCAAGCGATCCATTTCATACTCTTCTTTATTTCTTCGTTTTTACCCTTCCTTTCTTGTTCTTGTTTTCATTTCCGTGAAGTGGATTCCACCGTCCAGGGCTAATGCCAAAATCGGGCCTCATTGAACGCATTAATGTTGTGTTGTTGCACGGTGAGCCGCTATGGCGCGCTTTTTATACTGCTATTGCCAGATATAAACACGCGCCGTATTCGGCGAACGACCTATAAAAACGGCAAAAAACACCCTACGTCACCTCTGATTTCCTGGCGATGTCGCAGTCCAGAGTGAGCGTGGCTAACGCGAATTTTCAGGAGTGCAACAATGAGTTCTTTAAGTCAGGCTGCGAGCAGTGTGGAAAAACGCACGAATGCTCGTTACTGGATAGTGGTGATGTTGTTTATCGTCACATCCTTCAACTACGGCGACCGCGCTACGCTTTCTATTGCCGGTTCGGAAATGGCCAAAGATATCGGCCTTGATCCCGTGGGAATGGGCTATGTGTTCTCTGCCTTCTCATGGGCTTATGTTATCGGGCAGATCCCTGGTGGTTGGTTGCTGGATCGTTTTGGTTCAAAACGCGTCTACTTCTGGTCGATCTTTATCTGGTCGATGTTTACCTTGCTGCAAGGCTTCGTCGATATCTTTAGTGGATTCGGCATTATCGTTGCCCTGTTTACTCTGCGCTTCCTGGTCGGGCTTGCTGAAGCGCCATCTTTCCCCGGCAACAGTCGCATTGTTGCGGCCTGGTTTCCGGCGCAGGAAAGGGGAACGGCGGTGTCGATTTTTAACTCCGCTCAATACTTCGCAACGGTGATCTTCGCGCCGATTATGGGCTGGCTGACGCATGAAGTGGGCTGGTCACACGTCTTCTTCTTTATGGGCGGTCTGGGCATTGTCATCAGCTTTATCTGGTTGAAAGTCATCCACGAGCCAAATCAACATCCGGGGGTAAATCAGAAAGAGCTGGAGTATATCGCCGCGGGTGGCGCGCTGATCAATATGGATCAGCAAAGCACCAAAGTTAAAGTGCCGTTCAGCGTGAAGTGGGGGCAGATCAAACAGCTGCTCGGGTCACGGATGATGATCGGCGTTTATATCGGTCAGTACTGTATCAACGCCCTGACTTACTTTTTCATTACCTGGTTTCCGGTTTATCTGGTGCAGGCGCGTGGGATGTCGATTCTGAAAGCGGGCTTTGTGGCTTCCGTTCCGGCGGTTTGCGGTTTTATCGGCGGTGTGCTGGGTGGAATTATTTCCGACTGGCTGATGCGCCGCACGGGATCGCTGAACATTGCGCGTAAAACACCGATCGTAATGGGCATGTTGCTGTCGATGGTGATGGTGTTCTGCAACTACGTCAACGTTGAGTGGATGATCATCGGCTTTATGGCGCTGGCCTTCTTCGGTAAGGGCATCGGGGCGCTGGGTTGGGCAGTAATGGCAGATACCGCGCCAAAAGAGATCAGCGGTCTTTCCGGTGGCCTGTTCAACATGTTCGGTAACATTTCTGGCATCGTCACGCCAATCGCAATTGGTTATATCGTTGGCACGACTGGCTCGTTTAATGGGGCGCTGATTTATGTTGGTGTTCATGCCCTAATCGCGGTACTGAGCTACCTGGTGCTGGTGGGCGATATCAAGCGTATCGGGCTGAAACCTGTCGCGGGGCAATAAGATGGCGACACAATCCAGTCCTGTTATTACTGATATGAAAGTCATTCCGGTCGCCGGACATGACAGCATGTTGCTCAATATTGGTGGTGCGCATAACGCATACTTCACCCGCAATATCGTGGTACTCACCGATAACGCCGGGCATACCGGCATTGGTGAAGCGCCGGGCGGAGAAGTGATTTATCAAACACTGGTCGATGCTATTCCGATGGTTCTGGGCCAGGAAGTTGCGCGCCTGAATAAAGTGGTTCAGCAGGTACATAAAGGTAATCAGGCAGCCGATTTTGATACCTTCGGCAAAGGTGCCTGGACTTTTGAATTGCGCGTTAATGCCGTGGCGGCGCTGGAAGCCGCCTTGCTTGACCTGCTAGGTAAGGCGCTGAATGTTCCGGTCTGCGAACTGTTGGGGCCAGGCAAGCAACGCGAGACTATTACCGTCCTCGGTTATCTGTTTTATATCGGTGATCGGACCAAAACCGATCTTCCTTATCTGGAAAATACGCCGGGCAACCATGAGTGGTATCAGTTGCGCCATCAGAAAGCGATGAACAGCGAAGCCGTTGTGCGTCTGGCGGAAGCCTCACAGGATCGCTATGGCTTTAAAGATTTCAAACTTAAGGGCGGGGTGTTACCTGGCGAGCAAGAAATCGACACTGTTCGTGCATTGAAGAAAAGCTTCCCGGATGCGCGGATTACCGTTGATCCCAACGGTGCATGGCTGCTTGATGAAGCCATTTCTTTATGCAAAGGGCTGAATGATGTTCTTACCTATGCCGAAGATCCATGCGGCGCAGAACAGGGCTTCTCCGGACGTGAAGTGATGGCGGAGTTTCGACGGGCGACCGGCTTGCCCGTCGCGACTAACATGATCGCCACCAACTGGCGCGAAATGGGTCATGCGGTGATGCTCAATGCGGTAGATATTCCACTTGCCGATCCGCACTTCTGGACGCTTTCCGGTGCAGTCCGCGTGGCGCAGCTTTGCGACGACTGGGGGCTGACCTGGGGCTGCCATTCCAACAACCATTTCGATATCTCTCTGGCGATGTTTACCCATGTGGGCGCGGCGGCACCGGGTAATCCTACCGCTATCGATACCCACTGGATTTGGCAGGAGGGCGATTGTCGCCTGACCAAAAATCCGCTGGAGATTAAAAACGGAAAAATTGCCGTTCCTGATGCGCCCGGTCTGGGCGTGGAACTGGACTGGGAACAGGTACAAAAGGCACATGAGGCCTATAAACGTCTGCCTTGCGGTGCGCGTAACGACGCAGGTCCGATGCAGTACCTGATCCCCGGCTGGACCTTTGACCGTAAACGTCCCGTTTTCGGCCGTCATTGATTCTGAAAAAGGACATAAATATGAGTTCTCAATTTACGACGCCTGTTGTTACTGAAATGCAGGTCATCCCGGTGGCGGGTCATGACAGTATGCTGATGAATCTGAGTGGTGCACACGCACCGTTCTTCACGCGTAATATTGTGATTATCAAAGATAATTCCGGTCACACTGGCGTAGGGGAAATTCCCGGCGGCGAGAAAATCCGTAAAACGCTGGAAGATGCGATTCCGCTGGTGGTAGGTAAAACGCTGGGTGAATACAAAAACGTTCTGACGCTGGTGCGTAATACTTTTGCCGATCGTGATGCTAGTGGGCGCGGTTTGCAGACATTTGATTTGCGTACCACTATTCATGTAGTTACCGGGATAGAAGCGGCAATGCTGGATCTGCTGGGGCAGCATCTGGGGGTAAACGTGGCATCGCTGCTGTGCGATGGTCAACAGCGTAGCGAAGTCGAAATGCTCGGTTATCTGTTCTTCGTCGGTAATCGCAAAGCCACACCTCTGCCGTATCAAAGTCAGCCGGATGACTCATGCGACTGGTATCGCCTGCGTCATGAAGAAGCGATGACGCCGGATGCGGTGGTGCGCCTGGCGGAAGCGGCGTATGAAAAATATGGCTTCAACGATTTCAAACTGAAAGGCGGTGTACTGGCCGGGGAAGAAGAAGCCGAGTCTATTGTGGCACTGGCGCAACGCTTCCCGCAGGCGCGTATTACGCTCGATCCTAACGGTGCCTGGTCGCTGAACGAAGCAATTAAAATTGGTAAATACCTGAAAGGTTCGCTGGCTTATGCAGAAGATCCGTGTGGTGCGGAGCAAGGTTTCTCCGGGCGTGAAGTGATGGCAGAGTTCCGTCGCGCGACTGGCCTGCCGACTGCAACCAATATGATCGCCACCGACTGGCGGCAGATGGGCCATACGCTCTCGTTACAATCCGTTGATATCCCGCTGGCGGATCCGCATTTCTGGACTATGCAAGGTTCGGTACGTGTGGCGCAAATGTGCCATGAATTTGGCCTGACCTGGGGTTCACACTCAAACAACCACTTCGATATTTCCCTGGCGATGTTTACCCATGTTGCCGCCGCTGCACCGGGTAAAATTACTGCTATTGATACGCACTGGATCTGGCAGGAAGGTAATCAGCGCCTGACCAAAGAACCGTTTGAGATCAAAGGCGGGCTGGTACAGGTGCCAGAAAAACCGGGGCTGGGTGTAGAAATCGATATGGATCAAGTGATGAAAGCCCATGAGCTGTATCAGAAACACGGGCTTGGCGCGCGTGACGATGCGATGGGAATGCAGTATCTGATTCCTGGCTGGACGTTCGATAACAAGCGCCCGTGCATGGTGCGTTAAGACAGAAAACCAAAACCGGCTCTATCTGGAGCCGGTTTGAGACTGATGCTAAACGCAAAATAGCCTGTTGTGCTATGTATCAGGTCTACATCATTTTTTAATTCATTGAATTTAATTGGTTTTGTAGGCCGGATAAGGCGTTAACGCCGCATCCGGCATAAACACAGGCACTTTGTCACCAATCTGAAACCAGCGTCATAAAAAGCCGATTGCTACTCGACAAGACGTCCGTTACCCGAGAATTTTGCTGGCTTCGCGCGCGACATTATCCATCTCGTCCAACAGTTCCAGCAGCTCCGGCTCCAAATCTTCTTCTTTAGTACCGCTACGTAGCTGTTGTTCGATCAGCTGGCAGAGATTCTTCATACGTGGTACGCCGCTATAGCCGCAACTGCCATGCAGTTTATGAATCAAATCAACCAGGCCTTCCGGGTTTTCTCCAACCAGCTGTTCCTCAACTTTGTTGCGAACTTCAGGCAGGAAATCGAGTAACATTTGCAGCATATCGCGCGCTAAATCGGTTTTTCCTGCTGCCTGGCGTAGTGCCAGTTGCCAGTCGAGGGTCGCATTCGGGTTCACCACAATTTCGTTGACTTCGGGCGTCACGACGCGAGACGAAATACCGCTGCCAGGCTTGTAGCGCAACAACAAATTATGCAATCGCTCTTCTTCAATCGGTTTCGCCAGATAATCGCTCATCCCTGCGCCAAGCAGCTTCTCTTTTTGCCCGGCCATTGCATGCGCCGTTACCGCGATAACCGGCGTTTGTCGCTGATGCGGGAGTTGGTGGATGAGTTCGCAGGCCCGAATGCCATCCATGTCCGGCATTTGAATATCCATTAAGATCAAATCGAACGGCATCTGTTTCGCCCGTTCAACTGCCTGATGCCCGCTATCGCAAAGTTCCACATGTTGCACCATATCTTCCAGCAATGCGCCGATAAGTTTCAGGTTAGCGGGGTTGTCATCAACCGCCATGACTGTCATTGCCAGCTTACTTTCATCGGTTACAGGCAAAAGCGTGTTTTGTTTGTGATGACAAAATTCCGTCAGGGCAGGCAACAGGCGCGTAGGTGTTAATGGTTTCAGCAGACACGCGCCGATACCATCTTGCTTGAGTTTTTCAGCATTGACTTGTGCATGGCAAGGAAGTGCCAGCATCAGGAAATCGGTCATCGATACCGCTTTCGCTAATCGCTCATGTTGCATTGTTAGCGGCTCGCGGAAGGTCACCGCGATGCCTAACAACATCATGTCGTAATGTGCGGGAGGCAGCGCGGAGAACGTTGGGCTATAAACCACTTCCAGCGGCGTTTCACTTAAAATATCCAGCGTGCATTGCGCTGCTGCGGAGTTTGGTTCGACATAGGCCAGGCGCTTACCTGCGAGGCACTGGATGGATGGCCCTTCGATAATAATGTTCGGGTTCAGATCGAGATTAATGTGGAACCAGAAAGTTGAACCGCGATTCGGCTGGCTATGGAACGAAATATCGCCGCCCATTTCATTAACCAGTTTTTGTGTAATCACCAGCCCCAGCCCGGTGCCACCATGACGGCGGGAAATACTGGCATCAGCCTGTCGGAAGGCCTGGAATAAGCGCGATTGATCGCGTTCAGGAATACCAATGCCGGTATCCCGAATCTGCACTTCAATCTGCACTTTGGTATTACTCAGCGCACGTTTTTCTACCAGAATATCAATGTTGCCATTCTCGGTGAATTTAATTGCATTCCCCACCAGGTTAGTGATGATTTGCTGTAATCGCAGTGGGTCGCCGATCACGTTATCAGGCACGTCGCTTTTAATATTGAGCGTCAGTTCCAACCCTTTATCGTGAGAAGAATGTGCCAGCAGAGTAACGACTTCATCCAGCGTGCTGCGTAGTGGGAATGGAATACTTTCCAGAATCAGCTTACCTGCTTCCAGTTTCGAGAAGTCGAGAACATCATTAATAATTGCCAGCAAATTATTTGCCGAACGTTCAATCGTATTCAGGTGATCGCGCTGCGTTGGTGTTAATTCTGTTTTCAGCGTCAGGCGGGTAAAGCCAATAACACCATTCAGTGGTGTACGCAGCTCGTGTGACATATTTGCCAGAAACTCGGATTTAATACGCGCCGCTTCCTGGGCGCGCTTTTTCGCCAGATCCAACTCAACGTTCTGAATTTCCATCTGCTCCAGCGTTTCACGCAGATCGGACGTCGCCTGGTCGATATTGTGCTGCATCTCTTCGTGATAAGCAACCAGCGACATTGCCATCGAGTTGATACCGTTTTTCAGCATATCCAGCTCGCCGAGCATAAATCCTTCCACCCGGCTGTCGAGTTGCCCGCGACGGATGCGGTCGACGGTATTCACCATGTTGCGAATCGGACCGGTTACATCGCGCATTAAGCGCCAGCCAAAAATAAGCGCAATACCGATACAAAACAGCATCATCACGCAGGAAATAAAGATCTCTTTATATTGCTGCAAGCGAACCGATTTAAGATCCAGCTCAAGCGCAATATATCCCAACATATTTTGACTATTTTTGGCATCGCTACTGGGCGATTCGTCGGGGGAGTAACTCTCAGAAATAATCGGCGTGCGGAGGATCATAATATCGCCGTCACGAGTGACAGTGAGCTGGCGAGGAAACGGCACGTTGCTGCCGAGCTGCATTGATGAGGGATCAAGATGAAAATTGGAGGTGACAAAGAGTCGGTTATTTTCATCATAAACCGAAATCGCGCGAACAATATCGGAATGGCGACGATGCAGTACGCTTATTAACTGACCGATAGATTCGCGATTTTGCAGGCTCATGCCATATTCAGTAGAAACTGCAAGCGGCTCAATAATGCTAGCACCGGCATCTTCCAGTTGACGCTGCAAGTCGTTATAGCGATGCACGACGAAAAAGATACTCAGCAATAAACCAATAAGGACGGTCGGTGCCAGGATCAGAATCATCATGCGTGCGCGCAGGCTGTAGTTGGTCATGGAGTTCCGTTATGGGACAATTAAGGTCACACTGTTAAATTGAGAAAGTCTCGCCAATGGCGCAATTCTACTCTGCAAAACGACGCACGACGACGCGTCAGATCATAACCGTTTCAGTCAACGACCTCGACTCTTTTGGTCAGGGCGTGGCGCGACATAACGGCAAAACGTTATTTATCCCCGGATTATTGCCGCAGGAAAACGCGGAAGTTGCTGTTACTGAAGATAAAAAACAGTATGCCCGCGCTAAAGTCGTACGCCGGTTAAGCGATAGCCCGGAACGCGAAACGCCACGCTGTCCTCATTTTGGCGTATGCGGCGGCTGTCAGCAACAACACGCCAGCGTGGATTTACAGCAGCGAAGCAAAAGTGCGGCACTCGCCCGATTAATGAAACACGATGTCTCTGAAGTGATCGCCGATGTTCCCTGGGGCTATCGCCGCCGCGCGCGTTTAAGTCTGAACTACTTACCGAAAACACAGCAACTTCAGATGGGGTTTCGCAAAGCGGGCTCCAGTGACATTGTCGACGTCAAACAATGCCCCATTTTAGCGCCCCAACTTGAAGCATTGCTGCCCAAAGTCAGGGCATGTCTGGGCAGCTTACAAGCTATGCGCCATCTTGGTCATGTTGAACTGGTACAGGCAACCAGCGGCACGCTGATGATTTTGCGCCATACCGCACCGCTAAGTTCGGCAGATCGCGAAAAACTGGAACGCTTTTCGCATTCTGAAGGCCTGGATCTGTATCTCGCCCCCGATAGTGAGATACTCGAAACCGTCTCTGGTGAGATGCCCTGGTATGACTCAAACGGGTTGCGCTTAACTTTTAGCCCGCGCGATTTTATTCAGGTCAATGCGGGTGTGAACCAAAAAATGGTAGCGCGTGCGTTGGAATGGCTGGATGTGCAACCTGAAGATCGCGTACTGGATCTGTTCTGCGGTATGGGCAACTTTACACTGCCATTGGCGACACAAGCTGCCAGTGTGGTCGGTGTAGAAGGTGTTCCGGCGCTGGTGGAAAAAGGCCAGCAGAATGCGCGTCTTAATGGCTTACAGAATGTGACGTTTTATCACGAAAATCTTGAAGAAGATGTCACAAAGCAGCCGTGGGCGAAAAACGGCTTCGATAAAGTGTTGCTGGACCCGGCGCGAGCAGGTGCCGCAGGTGTTATGCAGCAAATTATAAAACTGGAACCTATTCGTATAGTTTATGTATCCTGTAACCCTGCAACGCTGGCTCGGGATAGCGAAGCGTTATTAAAAGCAGGATATACCATTGCGCGACTGGCGATGCTGGATATGTTCCCACACACGGGACATCTGGAATCGATGGTACTTTTCTCGCGCGTTAAATAGTTACGATTTGCCGATTTCGGCAGGTCTGGTCCCTAAAGGAGAGGACGATGGTTGCGGTAAGAAGTGCACATATCAATAAGGCTGGTGAATTTGATCCGGAAAAATGGATCGCAAGTCTGGGTATTACCAGCCAGAAGTCGTGTGAGTGCTTAGCCGAAACCTGGGCGTATTGTCTGCAACAGACGCAGGGGCATCCGGATGCCAGTCTGTTATTGTGGCGTGGTGTTGAGATGGTGGAGATCCTCTCGACATTAAGTATGGACATTGACACGCTGCGGGCGGCGCTGCTGTTCCCTCTGGCTGATGCCAACGTAGTCAGCGAAGATGTGCTGCGTGAGAGCGTCGGTAAGTCGGTTGTTAACCTTATTCACGGCGTGCGTGATATGGCGGCGATCCGCCAGCTGAAAGCGACGCACACTGATTCTGTTTCCTCCGAACAGGTCGATAACGTTCGCCGGATGTTATTGGCGATGGTCGATGATTTTCGCTGCGTAGTCATCAAACTGGCGGAGCGTATTGCTCATCTGCGCGAAGTAAAAGATGCGCCGGAAGATGAACGTGTACTGGCGGCAAAAGAGTGCACCAATATCTACGCGCCGTTGGCGAACCGTCTTGGGATTGGGCAACTGAAATGGGAGCTGGAAGATTACTGCTTCCGTTATCTCCACCCGACCGAATACAAACGCATCGCAAAACTGCTGCATGAACGCCGTCTCGACCGCGAACACTATATCGAAGAGTTTGTCGGCCATCTGCGCGCTGAGATGAAAGCTGAAGGCGTTAAAGCTGAAGTGTATGGTCGTCCGAAACACATCTACAGCATCTGGCGCAAAATGCAGAAAAAGAACCTCGCCTTCGATGAGCTGTTTGATGTGCGTGCGGTACGTATTGTCGCCGAGCGTTTACAGGATTGTTATGCCGCACTGGGGATAGTGCACACTCACTATCGCCACCTGCCGGATGAGTTTGACGATTACGTCGCTAACCCGAAACCAAACGGTTATCAGTCTATTCATACCGTGGTTCTGGGGCCGGGTGGAAAAACCGTTGAGATCCAAATCCGCACCAAACAGATGCATGAAGATGCGGAGTTGGGTGTTGCTGCGCACTGGAAATATAAAGAGGGCGCGGCAGCTGGCGGCGCACGTTCGGGACATGAAGACCGGATTGCCTGGCTGCGTAAACTGATTGCGTGGCAGGAAGAGATGGCTGATTCCGGCGAAATGCTCGACGAAGTACGTAGTCAGGTGTTTGACGACCGGGTGTATGTCTTTACGCCGAAAGGTGATGTCGTTGATTTGCCTGCGGGATCAACGCCGCTGGACTTCGCTTACCACATCCACAGTGATGTCGGACACCGCTGCATCGGGGCAAAAATTGGCGGGCGCATTGTGCCGTTCACCTACCAGCTGCAAATGGGCGACCAGATTGAAATTATCACCCAGAAACAGCCGAACCCCAGCCGTGACTGGTTAAACCCAAACCTCGGTTACGTCACAACCAGCCGTGGGCGTTCGAAAATTCACGCCTGGTTCCGTAAACAGGACCGTGACAAAAACATTCTGGCTGGGCGGCAAATCCTTGACGACGAGCTGGAACATCTGGGGATCAGCCTGAAAGAAGCAGAAAAACATCTGCTGCCGCGTTACAACTTCAATGATGTCGACGAGTTGCTGGCGGCGATTGGTGGCGGGGATATCCGTCTCAATCAGATGGTGAACTTCCTGCAATCGCAATTTAATAAGCCGAGTGCCGAAGAGCAGGACGCCGCCGCGCTGAAACAGCTTCAGCAAAAAAGCTACACACCGCAAAACCGCAGTAAAGATAACGGTCGTGTGGTGGTTGAAGGTGTTGGTAACCTGATGCACCACATCGCGCGCTGCTGCCAGCCGATTCCTGGAGATGAGATTGTCGGCTTCATTACCCAGGGACGCGGTATTTCAGTACACCGCGCCGATTGCGAACAACTGGCGGAACTGCGCTCCCATGCGCCAGAACGCATTGTTGACGCGGTATGGGGTGAGAGCTACTCCGCCGGATATTCGCTGGTGGTCCGCGTGGTGGCTAATGATCGTAGTGGGTTGTTACGTGATATCACGACCATTCTCGCCAACGAGAAGGTGAACGTGCTTGGCGTTGCCAGCCGTAGCGACACCAAACAGCAACTGGCGACCATCGACATGACCATTGAGATTTACAACCTGCAAGTGCTGGGGCGCGTGCTGGGTAAACTCAACCAGGTGCCGGATGTTATCGACGCGCGTCGGTTGCACGGGATTTAGTCTTACATAGCTGGATATGGCGTCAGCCGTATCCAGCGATATCTTTTACTCGAAGGTATTACACCTGACAGACCCGCAATTTTCAGGACAATTCAATGAATCAAATCGACCGTTTGCTCACTATTATGCAGCGCCTGCGCGATCCGGAAAACGGCTGCCCGTGGGATAAAGAGCAGACATTTGCCACCATTGCGCCTTACACCCTTGAAGAAACCTACGAAGTGCTGGACGCCATCGCCCGTGAAGATTTTGACGATCTTCGCGGTGAACTGGGCGATCTGCTATTCCAGGTGGTGTTTTACGCGCAAATGGCTCAGGAAGAAGGGCGCTTTGACTTTAATGATATTTGCGCTGCTATTAGCGATAAATTAGAGCGTCGCCATCCGCATGTTTTTGCTGATAGTTCTGCCGAAAACAGTAGTGAAGTGCTTGCCCGTTGGGAGCAAATCAAAACCGAAGAGCGCGCGCAGAAAGCGCAGCATTCGGCGCTGGACGATATTCCTCGTAGTTTACCGGCTTTAATGCGGGCGCAAAAAATCCAGAAACGTTGCGCCAACGTTGGCTTCGACTGGACGACGCTTGGCCCGGTGGTTGATAAAGTCTACGAAGAGATCGACGAGGTGATGTACGAGGCGCGGCAGGCTGTTGTCGACCAGGCTAAACTGGAGGAGGAAATGGGGGACCTGCTGTTTGCCACGGTTAATCTGGCTCGCCATTTAGGGACGAAAGCAGAAATCGCATTGCAAAAAGTGAACGAAAAATTCGAGCGTCGTTTTCGCGAAGTGGAGCGTATTGTTGCCGCGCGTGGACTGGAAATGACAGGTGTTGACCTCGAAACAATGGAAGAAGTCTGGCAACAGGTAAAACGGCAGGAAATTGATCTCTAAGGGAATTATGCGGTCAAGCGCCATTTGTGTCATTTTTTAAATGACAAGCGCTTGATTTGCGTCAAAAACATTTACCCCAAAGGGGCTATTTTCTCACTCCTGATTTCAATAGTGCGCTGGCGAAGAGGAGGGATAATGAAAGTTTGTGGCACAGGTCATGTTCGGGTATACTGCTTTCCCGTCTTGGTTATTCCATCGTCTTTTCAACCTAACTTCTCAGGTTCAGCATGACAACGAACTATATTTTTGTGACCGGCGGGGTCGTATCCTCTCTGGGTAAAGGCATTGCCGCAGCCTCCCTCGCAGCCATTCTTGAAGCCCGTGGCCTCAATGTGACCATCATGAAACTGGATCCTTACATCAACGTCGATCCAGGTACTATGAGCCCAATCCAACACGGGGAAGTGTTCGTTACTGAAGACGGCGCTGAAACCGACTTGGACCTGGGGCACTACGAGCGTTTCATTCGTACCAAAATGAGCCGCCGCAACAACTTCACCACGGGTCGTATCTACTCTGACGTTCTGCGTAAAGAACGCCGCGGTGACTACCTCGGCGCAACCGTGCAGGTTATTCCGCACATCACTAACGCAATCAAAGAGCGCGTGCTGGAAGGTGGCGAAGGTCATGACGTAGTACTGGTAGAAATCGGCGGTACAGTAGGTGATATCGAATCCTTGCCGTTCCTCGAAGCTATTCGCCAGATGGCTGTTGAAATTGGCCGTGAGCACACTCTGTTTATGCACCTGACGCTGGTGCCGTACATGGCAGCGTCTGGTGAAGTCAAAACCAAACCGACTCAGCACTCTGTAAAAGAGCTGCTCTCCATCGGTATCCAGCCTGACATCCTGATTTGTCGTTCAGATCGCGCTGTACCGGCGAACGAACGTGCGAAGATTGCATTGTTCTGTAATGTTCCGGAAAAAGCGGTTATTTCTCTGAAAGACGTCGATTCCATCTATAAAATTCCGGGCCTGTTGAAATCTCAGGGGCTGGACGATTATATTTGTAAACGATTCAGCTTAAACTGCCCGGAAGCAAATCTGTCCGAATGGGAACAGGTTATCTTCGAAGAAGCGAATCCGGTAAGTGAAGTCACCATCGGTATGGTCGGCAAGTACATTGAACTGCCGGATGCTTATAAATCAGTGATCGAAGCACTGAAACACGGTGGGCTGAAGAATCGTGTCAGCGTCAACATCAAACTGATCGATTCACAAGATGTTGAAACGCGCGGCGTTGAAATCCTTAAAGGTCTGGACGCAATCCTCGTACCTGGCGGTTTCGGCTATCGTGGCGTAGAAGGCATGATTACGACCGCGCGTTTTGCGCGTGAGAACAATATTCCTTATCTGGGCATTTGCCTGGGTATGCAGGTGGCGTTAATTGATTACGCTCGCCATGTTGCCAACATGGAGAACGCCAACTCTACAGAATTTGTGCCAGACTGTAAGTACCCGGTTGTGGCGCTGATTACCGAGTGGCGCGATGAAAACGGCAACGTTGAAGTTCGTAGCGAGAAGAGCGATCTCGGCGGTACCATGCGTCTCGGCGCACAGCAGTGCCAGTTGGTTGACGATAGCCTGGTTCGCCAGCTATACAATGCGCCGACAATTGTTGAGCGTCATCGTCACCGTTACGAAGTCAACAACATGCTGTTGAAACAGATTGAAGATGCAGGTCTGCGCGTTGCGGGCCGTTCCGGGGATGATCAGTTGGTCGAGATCATCGAAGTTCCGAATCACCCGTGGTTCGTGGCTTGCCAGTTCCATCCGGAGTTTACTTCTACTCCACGTGATGGTCACCCGCTGTTTGCAGGCTTTGTGAAAGCCGCCAGCGAGTTCCAGAAACGTCAGGCGAAGTAAGTAAAAAAGTTAGAACGGCAACGCGTACCCTGGGTACGCGTTGTTTGTCTGGAGTTTCAGTTTAACTAGTGACTTGAGGAAAACCTAATGTCCAAAATCGTAAAAATCATCGGTCGTGAAATCATCGACTCCCGTGGTAACCCGACTGTTGAAGCCGAAGTACATCTGGAGGGTGGTTTCGTCGGTATGGCAGCTGCTCCGTCAGGTGCTTCTACTGGTTCCCGTGAAGCTCTGGAACTGCGCGATGGCGACAAATCCCGTTTCCTGGGTAAAGGCGTAACCAAAGCTGTTGCTGCGGTAAACGGCCCGATCGCTCAGGCGCTGATTGGCAAAGATGCTAAAGATCAGGCTGGCATTGACAAGATCATGATCGACCTGGACGGCACCGAAAACAAATCCAAATTCGGCGCGAACGCAATCCTGGCTGTATCTCTGGCTAACGCCAAAGCTGCTGCAGCTGCTAAAGGTATGCCGCTGTACGAGCACATCGCTGAACTGAACGGCACTCCGGGCAAATACTCCATGCCGGTTCCGATGATGAACATCATCAACGGTGGTGAGCACGCTGACAACAACGTTGATATCCAGGAATTCATGATTCAGCCGGTTGGCGCGAAAACTGTGAAAGAAGCCATCCGCATGGGTTCTGAAGTTTTCCATCACCTGGCAAAAGTTCTGAAAGCGAAAGGCATGAACACTGCTGTTGGTGACGAAGGTGGCTATGCGCCGAACCTGGGTTCCAACGCTGAAGCTCTGGCTGTTATCGCTGAAGCTGTTAAAGCTGCTGGTTATGAACTGGGCAAAGACATCACTCTGGCGATGGACTGCGCAGCTTCTGAATTCTACAAAGATGGTAAATACGTTCTGGCTGGCGAAGGCAACAAAGCGTTCACCTCTGAAGAATTCACTCACTTCCTGGAAGAACTGACCAAACAGTACCCGATCGTTTCTATCGAAGACGGTCTGGACGAATCTGACTGGGACGGTTTCGCATACCAGACCAAAGTTCTGGGCGACAAAATCCAGCTGGTTGGTGACGACCTGTTCGTAACCAACACCAAGATCCTGAAAGAAGGTATCGAAAAAGGTATCGCTAACTCCATCCTGATCAAATTCAACCAGATCGGTTCTCTGACCGAAACTCTGGCTGCAATCAAGATGGCGAAAGATGCTGGCTACACTGCAGTTATCTCTCACCGTTCTGGTGAAACTGAAGATGCTACCATCGCTGATCTGGCTGTTGGTACTGCTGCAGGCCAGATCAAAACTGGTTCTATGAGCCGTTCTGACCGTGTTGCTAAATACAACCAGCTGATTCGTATCGAAGAAGCTCTGGGCGAAAAAGCACCGTACAACGGTCGTAAAGAGATCAAAGGCCAGGCATAAGTCTGACTTTATCTGATTTGATAATGCCAGCCTTCGGGCTGGCATTTTTTATGGTGGAGTTACCAGCGGCCGGATGCGCCGCCACCGCCAGAAGAACCTCCCCCGCCGCTAAATCCGCCGCCACTTGAGCCTCCAGCGGAACCGCTGTTGTCTGAATGATAACTTCTACCAGATGCTCTTTTCTGAAGTACACATAAACAGGTAAAGACCATAAATATGGTGAAAGTAAAAAAGAAGGAAAATACAGCAATGGAAAAAGTTTTATCGGAGAACAGGAATAAATCTAAAAGATGGATTGCTGAAATACAGACTCCACTTTTACATGCGCGACAAAAATTACTGCCTTGATGAAAAAACCAGAAAGGGAAGAACATCACTGCAAATACCCAAAAAATAGCAAAGTAATAATGATCAGTGGAAGACGTTGATTCACTTTCTGAAGGATTAGCCGGATATTGGTGTTGTGAAGTGAGTTGGTTATTCAAAGCGATTATAGCTAACTCTAATCCCTTAGCTAATTTTTGTTGTTTAAATGCGGGTATCATGTTGCTACGGATGATATCTCCAGCCAGAGCATCGGTTACCTTTTCTTCCAGCCCATAACCTACCTGGATGCGGACAGTGCGATCCGACCAGGCAACAACGATCAGTATCCCATCATTACGTTTGGCATCTCCTAAACGCCAATTGTCAAAAACTCTTGTAGCATATTGTTCAATTGTCTCATCTTTGGTTGTGGAAACAATTAATACAGCAATTT
>NZ_JBQZXC010000061.1:0-20705 GCF_053555815.1 Shigella sp. SIG6
CATTCTATTTCAGGAAGGAGTGTCCGTTAAACTCAGGCTACCTCATACCCCTTCTTCACCTTCTCCGCAATCAGCTTCAGTTCCGCTTTTTCCGCCGCCGCAGCATCTGAAAAACTTTTTATCTGACTTTGCCCTTTGGTGCCAACTTTTCCCCAACTGATATGCAACTCGTTTCCCTGTTGCTCCACCGTCCAGAATTTATGTGATTTTTCGTCCTGATAGATAAAGTGTCTCATTCTGCAACCCTGTAATTTTATCCAGTTGAATGCAGATGCTACCAGTATTTATACGGGTTAGAGAGAGACAAAATCGCAAGAAAACAACTTTAGGAATTTATAAAGAAAAGGCGCTGTCGATGCAGCGCCTTGAAGGGGGATTATTTCACCTGATGACCCGGTTTAGCACCGGCATCCGGGCTTAGCAGGAAAATATCTTTCCCGCCAGGACCGGCAGCCATCACCATGCCTTCAGAGATACCGAAGCGCATTTTACGTGGTGCCAGGTTAGCCACCATAATGGTGTGACGACCAATCAGTGCCTGCGGATCCGGGTAAGCAGAACGAATACCGGAGAAGACATTGCGTTTTTCACCGCCGAGATCCAGCGTCAGGCGCAGCAGTTTGTCAGAACCTTCAACAAACTCTGCGTTTTCGATCAGCGCCACGCGCAGGTCAACTTTGGCGAAGTCGTCAAAGGTGATGGTTTCCTGAATCGGATCATCTGCCAGTGGGCCAGTAACTGGCGCGGTAGTGGCTTTCACTTCTTCTTTAGAGGCTTCCACCAGAGCTTCAACCTGTTTCATATCGATGCGGTTATACAGCGCCTTGAACGGATTCACTTTGTGGCCCAGCAGCGGTTGCTGGATACCATCCCAGGTCAGTTCCGTATTGAGGAAGGCTTCTGCACGCTCGGTCAGTTTCGGCAGTACCGGCTTCAGGTAAGTCATCAGCACGCGGAACAGGTTGATGCCCATTGAGCAAATCGCCTGCAGGTCAGCATCGCGACCTTCCTGTTTTGCGACTACCCACGGAGCCTGCTCGTCGACATAGCGGTTAGCCAGGTCAGCCAGTGCCATGATTTCGCGCACTGCTTTACCAAATTCACGGCTTTCCCACGCTTCACCAATCACTTCAGCGGCATCGGTAAAGGTTTTGTACAGCTCAGGGTCAGCCAGCTCGCTTGCCAGCACACCGTCAAAACGCTTGTTGATAAAGCCCGCATTACGGGAGGCCAGGTTAACCACTTTGTTCACGATATCGGCATTCACACGCTGAACGAAATCTTCCAGGTTGAGATCGATATCATCAATGCGCGAAGAGAGTTTCGCAGTGTAGTAGTAACGCAGGCTGTCAGCGTCAAAATGATTCAGCCAGGTGCTGGCTTTAATAAAGGTGCCGCGAGACTTGGACATCTTCGCGCCGTTCACCGTCACATAGCCATGAACAAACAGGTTGGTCGGCTTGCGGAAGTTGCTGCCTTCCAGCATGGCAGGCCAGAACAGGCTGTGGAAGTAAACGATATCTTTACCGATGAAGTGGTACAGCTCGGCGGTGGAGTCTTTCTTCCAGTATTCATCGAAGCTTACGCTGTCGCCGCGCTTGTCGCACAGATTCTTGAAAGAACCCATGTAGCCAATCGGTGCGTCCAGCCAGACGTAGAAATATTTGCCCGGCGCGTTCGGAATTTCAAAACCAAAGTATGGCGCGTCGCGGGAGATATCCCACTGTTGCAGGCCGGATTCAAACCACTCCTGCATTTTGTTTGCCACCTGCTCCTGCAACGCACCGCTGCGGGTCCATGCCTGCAGCATTTCGCTGAAAGAGGGCAGATCAAAGAAGAAGTGTTCAGAATCACGCATCACTGGTGTAGCACCAGAAACCACCGATTTCGGCTCGATCAATTCAGTCGGGCTGTAGGTCGCGCCGCAGACTTCGCAGTTATCGCCGTATTGATCCGGGGATTTACATTTCGGGCAGGTGCCTTTCACAAAACGGTCCGGCAGGAACATGCCTTTTTCCGGATCGTACAGCTGAGAGATGGTGCGGTTTTTAATAAAACCGTTTTCTTTCAGGCGAGAGTAGATAAGTTCTGACAACTGGCGGTTCTCTTCGCTGTGCGTCGAGTGATAGTTGTCATAGCTGATGTTAAAGCCTGCGAAATCAGTCTGATGCTCCTGACTCATTTCGCCAATCATCTGCTCCGGGGTGATACCGAGCTGCTGAGCTTTCAGCATGATCGGTGTACCGTGGGCATCGTCGGCGCAGATGAAGTTGACCTCGTGGCCGCGCATTCGCTGGTAACGGACCCAGACATCAGCCTGGATGTGCTCCAGCATATGGCCGAGGTGGATTGAGCCGTTAGCGTACGGCAGTGCGCACGTCACCAGAATTTTCTTCGCGACTTGAGTCATAGTAGGCATTACTTCTTAATAGTGAAAAGGGGTTAGATAGTACCAAATGGGAAAATGTTAAGTAAGTACTTCTCTATATTCTTCAGGTAAACTATCAGCTGATGGTTTATCTATACAAAAAAGGAGTCGGGATGAACGAACAATCCCAGGCCAAATCACCAGAAGCCTTGCGCGCAATGGTCGCCGGGACACTGGCCAATTTTCAGCACCCAACCCTGAAGCATAACCTCACCACGCTGAAAGCGTTGCACCATGTCGCCTGGATGGACGACACGTTGCATGTGGAACTGGTTATGCCGTTTGTCTGGCATAGCGCGTTCGAAGAGTTAAAAGAGCAATGTAGCGCCGAACTGCTGCGCATCACCGGGGCGAAAGCTATCGACTGGAAACTGTCGCATAACATAGCCACTCTGAAACGCGTGAAGAATCAGCCGGGAATTAACGGTGTGAAGAACATTATCGCGGTGAGTTCCGGTAAAGGCGGCGTGGGTAAATCGTCCACGGCGGTAAACCTGGCGCTGGCACTGGCGGCGGAAGGGGCGAAAGTCGGCATTCTGGACGCCGATATCTACGGCCCATCAATTCCCACCATGCTGGGCGCAGAAAATCAGCGTCCAACTTCGCCGGACGGTACCCACATGGCACCGATTATGTCTCATGGCCTGGCAACCAATTCAATTGGTTATCTGGTCACTGACGACAATGCGATGGTGTGGCGTGGACCGATGGCGAGCAAGGCGTTAATGCAGATGTTGCAGGAAACCTTGTGGCCGGATCTCGACTATCTGGTGCTTGATATGCCGCCAGGCACCGGTGACATTCAATTGACGCTGGCGCAAAACATTCCAGTAACTGGTGCAGTCGTGGTCACCACCCCGCAGGACATCGCGTTGATCGATGCGAAAAAAGGCATTGTGATGTTCGAGAAAGTCGAGGTTCCGGTGCTCGGTATTGTCGAGAACATGAGTGTGCATATTTGCAGTAACTGTGGTCACCATGAACCGATTTTCGGTACCGGTGGTGCAGAGAAACTGGCTGAAAAATACCATACACAGCTGCTGGGGCAGATGCCGTTACACATCTCCTTACGTGAGGATCTCGATAAAGGCACGCCAACGGTTATCAGCCGTCCGGAGAGCGAATTTACCGCTATCTACCGCCAGCTGGCTGACCGCGTTGCAGCTCAGCTCTACTGGCAGGGTGAAGTCATTCCAGGCGAGATTTCCTTCCGCGCGGTCTAACGCCTATTAACCATTCTGGTTATTCTTCATACACCGCAGAGATGTTATATTGATGCGGTGTATTTGTTTTTGCCGCATTAATGAACACTTATTTAATACTGCGAATATTCTGCGGACCTTCGTCCGAAACTCTACAAAGTCGAGTGATCGTACAGGCAATGCTTCATTATCATCCTTCGTGCTGTGTAGTGGATGTACAGCTATAGTTTGTTATGCACTCATTCTATCCAGGCATAACCTTTACTACAGGGATAACGTTCAATGAATAAGTATTGGCTGTCAGGAATTATTTTTCTTGCCTATGGATTGGCTTCTCCCGCAGTCTCTTCAGAGACTGCCACATTAACGATTAATGGCAGGATCAGTCCCCCAACATGCAGTATGGCTATGGTTAATAGTCAACCACAACAGCATTGTGGTCAGTTAACGTATAATGTTGACACCCGTCATCAGGTTTCTTCGCCCGTCAAAGGTGTTACGACAGAAGTGGTTGTTGCAGGTAGCGATAGCAAACGTCGAATCGTGTTAAATCGCTACGATTAATTTGGCAACCTGATTTTAATTGCATTTAGAAAGACGAAATCATTTATATAAATGATTTCGTCTTTTTTATTGATATCAACAATACCATTTACATAAATCTATATTAATTAATAGATGTGATAAATGTTCAATATTCTTAAGTATTTGTTGTATTTATATTGCATTGGTTAATTTGTTTTAAATCAATAAAACAATATGTTTACATTGCGGCAGCTTTTTTGATGTGAGAAATTTGTTTCCAAGAGATACAGACTCTTAACAACCAAAAATAAATTTTATTAAGGAACATATTATGAAACGTTCAATTATTGCTGCCGCTGTCTTTTCTTCTTTTTTTATGAGCGCTGGAGTATTTGCTGCAGACGTTGATACCGGAACATTAACCATTAAAGGAAATATTGCAGAATCTCCGTGTAAATTCGAAGCGGGTGGTGATTCAGTAAGTATTAATATGCCGACTGTACCAACCACTGTCTTTGAAGGTAAAGCTAAATATTCTACCTATGATGATGCAGTCGGTGTAACCAGCAGCATGTTAAAAATTAGCTGCCCGAAAGAAGTTGCTGGTGTAAAACTCTCGTTGATCACAAACGACAAAATAACCGGTAACGATAAGGCGATAGCCAGTAGCAACGATACCGTGGGTTACTATCTCTATTTAGGTGATAACAGCGATGTCCTAGATGTTTCTGCACCTTTTAACATTGAGGGTTATAAAACAGCGGAAGGTCAATATGCTATTCCGTTTAAAGCAAAATACCTGAAACTGACAGATAACTCAGTGCAATCAGGTGATGTGTTATCTTCTCTGGTTATGCGTGTGGCGCAGGATTAATAAATAAAATTGCAAGTTTCTCCAGGTAATAAACATGGCCGCTATCCCCATGGCGGCTTTTTAATTTAAGAGGCATTAAGATGAAAGGATTATTATCTTTACTCATTTTTTCTATGGTCCTTCCTGCACATGCCGGAATTGTTATCTACGGGAAGCGCATTATTTACCCGGCAGAAAATAAAGAAGTTATGGTGCAGTTGATGAACCAGGGAAATCGTTCTTCGCTGCTGCAGGCGTGGATTGATGATGGCGATACGTCGTTACCACCAGAAAAAATTCAGGTTCCTTTCATGTTAACGCCACCAGTGGCAAAAATAGGGGCAAATTCCGGGCAGCAAGTAAAAATCAAAATTATGCCGAATAAACAGCCCACTAATAAAGAAAGCATTTTTTATCTGAATGTTCTGGATATTCCACCAAATAGTCCAGAGCAAGAAGGCAAGAATGCACTGAAGTTTGCGATGCAAAACAGAATTAAGTTGTTTTACCGGCCAGCGGGTATTGCTCCGGTAAATAAAGCGACCTTTAAAAAGTTACTGGTAAATCGCAGTGGCAATGGATTGGTGATAAAAAATGACTCAGCTAATTGGGTGACGATTTCGGATGTCAAAGCTAATAATGTTAAAGTCAATTATGAAACTATTATGATTGCCCCCTTAGAAAGTCAGAGTGTTAATATCAAAAGTAATAATGCAAATAACTGGTATCTGACCATTATCAATGACCACGGCAACTATATTAGTGACAAAATTTAATTGCAGGAGCTGCCTATGTTGAGAATGACCCCACTTGCATCAGCAATCGTAGCGTTATTGCTCGGCATTGAAGCTTATGCAGCTGAAGAAACCTTTGATACCCATTTTATGATAGGTGGAATGAAAGACCAGCAGGTTGCAAATATTCGTCTTGATGATAATCAACCCTTACCGGGGCAGTATGACATCGATATTTATGTCAATAAGCAATGGCGCGGGAAATATGAGATTATTGTTAAAGACAACCCGCAAGAAACATGTTTATCAAGAGAAGTTATCAAGCGGTTAGGCATTAATAGCGATAACTTCGCCAGCGGTAAGCAATGTTTAACATTTGAGCAACTTGTTCAGGGTGGGAGCTATAGCTGGGATATCGGGGCTTTTCGTCTCGATTTCAGTGTCCCGCAGGCTTGGGTGGAAGAACTGGAAAGTGGCTATGTTCCACCGGAAAACTGGGAGCGGGGTATTAATGCGTTTTATACCTCTTATTATGTGAGTCAGTATTACAGCGACTATAAAGCGTCGGGTAACAACAAGAGTACATATGTACGTTTTAACAGCGGGTTAAATTTACTGGAGTGGCAACTGCATTCTGATGCCAGTTTCAGTAAAACAAATAACAATCCAGGGGTGTGGAAAAGCAATACCCTGTATCTGGAACGTGGATTTGCCCAATTTCTCGGCACGCTTCGCGTGGGTGATATGTACACATCAAGCGATATTTTTGATTCTGTTCGCTTCAGCGGTGTGCGGTTGTTTCGTGATATGCAGATGTTGCCTAACTCGAAACAAAATTTTACGCCACGGGTGCAGGGGATTGCTCAGAGTAACGCGCTGGTAACTATTGAACAGAATGGTTTTGTGGTTTATCAGAAAGAGGTTCCTCCTGGCCCGTTTGCGATTACAGATTTGCAGTTGGCCGGTGGTGGAGCAGATCTTGATGTTAGCGTGAAAGAGGCGGACGGCTCGGTAACCACCTATCTGGTGCCTTATGCAGCGGTGCCAAATATGCTGCAACCCGGCGTGTCGAAATATGATTTTGCGGCGGGCCGTAGCCATATTGAAGGGGCGAGCAAGCAAAGTGATTTTGTCCAGGCAGGTTATCAGTATGGTTTTAATAACTTATTGACGCTGTATGGCGGCACGATGGTTGCTAATAATTACTATGCGTTTACCCTCGGAACGGGTTGGAACACGCGCATTGGCGCAATTTCCGTCGATGCCACGAAGTCGCATAGTAAACAAGACAACGGCGATGTGTTTGACGGGCAAAGTTATCAAATTGCCTACAACAAATTTGTGAGCCAAACGTCGACGCGTTTTGGTCTGGCGGCCTGGCGTTATTCGTCGCGTGATTACCGGACATTTAACGATCACGTTTGGGCAAACAATAAAGATAATTATCGCCGTGATGAAAACGATATCTATGACATTGCCGATTATTACCAGAACGATTTTGGCCGTAAAAATAGCTTTTCTGCCAATATGAGCCAGTCATTGCCAGAAGGCTGGGGTTCTGTGTCCTTAAATACGTTATGGCGAGATTACTGGGGGCGTAGCGGCAGCAGTAAGGATTATCAGTTGAGTTATTCCAATAACTGGCGGCGGATAAGCTATACCCTCGCGGCAAGCCAGGCGTATGGCGAGAATCATCATGAAGAGAAACGTTTTAATATTTTTATATCAATTCCCTGTGATTGGGGTGATGACGTTACGACGCCTCGTCGGCAAATATATATGTCTAACTCAACGACGTTTGATGATCAGGGTTTTGCCTCAAATAATACGGGATTATCAGGAACAGTAGGGAGTCGGGATCAGTTCAATTATGGTGTCAACCTGAGTCATCAACATCAGGGAAATGAAACGACAGCTGGGGCGAATTTGACCTGGAACGCGCCGGTTGCGACAGTGAATGGCAGTTATAGTCAGTCGAGTACTTATCGACAGACTGGAGCCAGTGTTTCAGGGGGCATTGTCGCCTGGTCGGGTGGCGTTAATCTGGCGAACCGTCTTTCCTAAACGTTTGCTGTGATGAATGCGCCAGGAATTAAAGATGCTTATGTCAATGGGCAAAAATATCGCACAACAAACCGTAATGGAGTGGTGGTATACGACGGAATGACACCTTATCGGGAAAATCACCTGATGCTGGATGTGTCGCAAAGCGATAGCGAAGCAGAATTACGTGGCAACCGGAAAATTGCCGCCCCTTATCGCGGCGCGGTTGTACTGGTTAATTTTGATACCGATCAGCGCAAGCGCTGGTTTATAAAAGCGTTAAGAGCGGATGGTCAACCATTAACGTTTGGTTATGAAGTCAATGATATCCATGGTCATAATATTGGCGTTGTCGGCCAGGGAAGCCAGTTATTTATTCGCACCAATGAAATACCGCCATCGGTTAATGTAGCAATTGATAAGCAACAAGGACTTTCATGCACAATCACCTTCGGTAAAGAGATTGATGAAAGTAGAAATTATATTTGCCAGTAATAGTCAGGTGGTTCTATGGAAATTCGCATAATGCTATTTATATTAATGATGATGGTTATGCCTGTGAGCTATGCGGCATGTTATAGTGAGTTATCTGTTCAGCACAATTTGGTTGTTCAGGGGAATTTTGCACTTACTCAAACACAAATAGCGACATATGAGCATAATTTTAATGATTCGTCATGCGTGAGTACAAATACTATCACCCCTATGAGCCCATCGGATATTATTGTTGGACTTTATAACGATACCATTAAATTAAATTTACATTTTGAATGGACCAATAAAAATAACATCACGTTGTCAAATAATCAGAGCAGTTTCACCAGTGGTTATTCGGTAACGGTGACACCTGCGGCCAGTAATGCAAAAGTGAATATTTCTGCGGGGGGCGGTGGTTCAGTGGTGATTAATGGTGTTGCGACATTATCCAGTGCTTCATCATCGACACGCGGGAGTGCCGCAGTACAATTTCTACTGTGTTTATTAGGTGGCAAGTCATGGGATGCATGTGTAAATAGTTACAGAAATGCATTGGCACAAAATGCAGGTGTCTATTCCTTCAATCTGACATTGTCATACAACCCGATAACCACAACCTGCAAACAGGACGATTTATTAATTACTTTAGACAGTATTCCCGTTTCACAATTACCAGCCACAGGTAACAAAGCAACAATAAATAGTAAAAAAAGGGATATTATTCTGCGTTGTAAAAATTTATTAGGTCAACAAAATCAAACATCACGGAAAATGCAGGTGTATTTATCAAGTTCTGACTTGTTAACCAACAGCAACACAATACTGAAAGGTGCGGAAGATAATGCGTAGGATTTATTCTTGAAAGTAATGGTTCGCCAGTCACACTTTTAAATATCACTAACAGCAGTAAAGGATACACAAATTTAAAAGAAATTGCGGCAAAGTCAAAACTTACAGATACAACGGTTTCAATTCCGATAACAGCCAGTTACTACGTCTACGATACAAACAAAGTTAAATCTGGCACACTGGAGGCAACCGCATTAATCAACGTGAAATACGACTAATAACAAGCAAGACGAGCAAGTGGCTAATAATAAAAAATAACAAGGTGTCTGCATTTCCCCCTCATGATGAGGGGGCTTTTTTTAGCGATGATAAAAAATCTCACCGTCGTAGGCTTTAATGATTTTACCGTCGGTGTCGCTGATCAACACGTACGCGCCACCCATATAGGTCCAGTGCGTCCCGGCATCAGGCGCGGGCAGGTTACGTAACTGCCACTGCTTAATGTTGTACTCATCGGTGCGGTACATCTCTGGGACGGTATCACCTGGTTTGAAATGCTTAAAGTCAGCAATGAAACTACTTAACTCATACTTAGAAATTCCCGAGGTATTGGTCGAACCCGCGGTGGCTGGTGCGGCCCAGGCGGCACTGGTAACCAGCAAAAGCACACCCAGCAACATCTTATTTTTAATGGTCATAAACTCTCCACTTTGGGGATCTGTAATATCAGTCGCATATCTTTCCTGCCATACAATATAACTGACAAGCGATATTTTGTTAGTGATCCCATGATTTCGTAAAAAGTGTAAATGAAAGGATGCCCTAAAAGCATCCTTAGCGAGCAGAGAGTCAGCGGAAATAGCTGATTTAAGAATCATCCTGGGCTGAAGATAACATGCAAGCCTAAAGGATTGAGTTATCGCATTATGCCCATGAAGCCATGTACGCCCATATACACACCGACTAAGCCAATCAACAGACTGGAAAAATAGGGGGCGCGTTTAGCGAGAGTGTTAAATCCGCTCCAGCGTTTTGCGACCTGCTGAACGCTGATTGCTGCGCCAACGCCTACGGTGACAAGCGTTAACGCCAGGCCAATGCTGAAACTGACGACCAGTGTTGCGCCCAGTGTCAGGGCTTTCAACTGAATGCATATCAACAGCACGGTAATTGCTGCCGGGCAGGGGATAAGGCCACCGGTTAAGCCAAATAACAAAATTTGCCAGTTGATGACCTCTCTACCATCAAAGCGTCGTTTAATGTCATTGGCATGGGCTCGTGCATGGGCATCCTGATACTCGCCATGTTCGTGATGGTGATGATGTCCTTGGTCGTGGTGATGTTCGTGGTCTTGATGATGTTCGTGATCGTGATGATGGTGATGATGCTCATAATCATGCCCGTGCATATTCTCCAGCCAGTTGCGTTCGCCGCGCCAGGTACGCCAGAACATCCAGAACGCGGTGCCAATAATGATCACTGCGGAAATCAGCTGGAGCCACGGTTCTGCTGATTGAGCAGTAAAGCGCTTACTGATCACCATCCCGCCAAAGGCAATCAACCAGACCACCGCGGTATGCGAAATGGTTGCTGCCAGTCCGAGCATCACCGCCTGTTTAATGGTGCCTTTGATGGCGATGATAAACGCCGCCATCATCGTTTTTGAGTGCCCTGGTTCCAGGCCATGAAGCGCACCAAGTAAGATGGCGCTGGGGATGAAGAACCAGGCGTTTCCTTGCTGAAGAAGAGTTGTAAATTCGGTCATGATAATAATTCTTAGTATTAATTCGGCAATCTGATTCTACTCCCCCCAGTACCTGATACTACCCCCCCAGTAGATTAATAGTGCTATGATTTTTCATATTCTTGTTAACCAGGTGTTGCCATGTCTCATACAATCCGTGATAAACAGAAACTGAAAGCGCGTGCCAGTAAGATTCAGGGCCAGGTCGTGGCGCTCAAGAAAATGCTCGACGAGCCGCACGAATGCGCTGCAGTTTTACAACAGATTGCTGCTATCCGTGGAGCGGTAAACGGTCTGATGCGGGAAGTGATTAAAGGTCATCTGACGGAACACATCGTTCACCAGGGGGATGAGCTAAAACGTGAAGAAGATCTGGATGTCGTTCTGAAGGTGCTGGATTCATATATCAAATAATTTATTAACGCGATTGTAAAACTGCCGTTTTTCCTCGTTTACAACGGGTGCGCTGGACATTACCATCCTCCTCTGCGATTTATCATCGCAACCAAACGACTCGGGGTGCCCTTCTGCGTGAAGGCTGAGAAATACCCGTATCACCTGATCTGGATAATGCCAGCGTAGGGAAGTCACGGACCACCAGGTCATTGCTTCTTCACGTTATGGCAGGAGCAAACTATGCAAGTCGACCTGCTGAGTTCAGCGCAATCTGCGCACGCGTTACACCTTTTTCACCAACATTCCCCTCTTGTGCACTGCATGACCAATGATGTGGTGCAAACCTTTACCGCCAATACCTTGCTGGCGCTCGGTGCATCGCCAGCGATGGTTATCGAAACCGAAGAGGCCAGTCAGTTTGCGGCTATCGCCAGTGCCTTGTTGATTAACGTTGGCACACTGACGCAGCCACGCGCACAGGCGATGCGTGCTGCCGTTGAGCAAGCAAAAAGCTCTCAAACACGCTGGACGCTTGATCCAGTAGCGGTTGGTGCGCTCGATTATCGCCGCCATTTTTGTCATGAACTTTTATCTTTTAAACCGGCAGCGATACGTGGTAATGCTTCGGAAATCATGGCATTAGCTGGCATTGCTAATGGCGGACGGGGAGTGGATACCACTGACGCCGCAGCTAACGCGATACCCGCTGCACAAACACTGGCACGGGAAACTGGCGCAATCGTCGTGGTCACTGGCGAGGTGGATTATGTTACCGATGGACATCGTATCATTGGTATTCACGGTGGCGATCCGTTAATGACCAAAGTGGTAGGAACTGGCTGTGCATTATCGGCGGTTGTCGCTGCCTGCTGTGCGTTACCAGGCGATACGCTGGAAAATGTCGCATCTGCCTGTCACTGGATGAAACAAGCCGGAGAACGCGCAGTCGCCAGAAGCGAGGGGCCAGGCAGTTTTGTTCCACATTTCCTTGATGCGCTCTGGCAATTGACGCAGGAGGTGCAGGCATGAAACGAATTAACGCTCTGACGATTGCCGGTACTGATCCGAGTGGTGGTGCGGGGATTCAGGCCGATCTTAAAACCTTCTCGGCACTTGGCGCTTATGGTTGCTCAGTTATTACTGCACTGGTGGCGCAAAATACCCGTGGCGTACAGTCGGTGTATCGCATTGAGCCTGATTTTGTCGCCGCCCAGCTCGATTCGGTGTTCAGCGATGTGCGAATCGATACCACTAAAATCGGTATGTTGGCGGAAACCGATATTGTTGAAGCGGTGGCAGAACGGTTGCAACGTTATCAGATCCAAAACGTGGTACTCGACACCGTTATGCTGGCAAAAAGCGGCGACCCGCTGCTTTCACCTTCGGCGGTTGCTACGCTGCGCAGTCGATTATTGCCACAGGTTTCATTAATAACGCCAAACTTGCCCGAAGCTGCCGCCTTGCTCGACGCGCCACACGCGCGCACCGAACAGGAAATGCTGGAACAAGGGCGATCGCTGTTGGCGATGGGCTGTGGCGCAGTGCTAATGAAAGGTGGTCATCTGGATGATGAGCAAAGCCCGGACTGGCTGTTTACCCGCGAGGGTGAACAACGGTTTACCGCACCGCGCATTATGACCAAAAACACCCACGGCACTGGTTGTACACTCTCTGCGGCGTTGGCTGCACTACGCCCGCGCCATACAAACTGGGCTGACACCGTACAGGAGGCAAAAAGCTGGCTTTCATCGGCGTTAGCCCAGGCCGACACGCTGGAAGTTGGTCACGGTATTGGTCCGGTTCACCACTTCCACGCCTGGTGGTGAGCACCGTACTATAGCTGCTTTGGTTATTGTCAGCCTTTGGCACTGACATTCAGGGATGAAACCAATGCAGCTAAGAATTACCAGTCGAAAAAAACTCACCGCTCTATTATGCGCTCTTGGGCTAATTTCCATCGTTGCAATTTATCCGCGTCAGACGGTGAATTTTTTCTATTCGACAGCAGTTCAGATTACAGACTACATCCACTTCTACGGTTATCGCCCGGTTAAATCTTTCGCTATTCGCATTCCTGCCAGTTACACCATTCACGGATTAGATGTTTCGCGCTGGCAGGAGCGTATCGACTGGCAGCGGGTGGCAAAAATGCGCGACAACGATATCCGCTTACAGTTTGCTTTTATTAAGGCTACGGAAGGCGAAAAGCTGGTGGACCCCTATTTTTCGCGTAACTGGCAATTAAGCCGCGAAAATGGCCTGCTGCGCGGGGCGTATCATTATTTCTCCCCGTCGGTATCCGCTTCAGTTCAGGCGCGATTATTTCTGCAAACGGTGGATTTCTCACAAGGCGATTTCCCTGCCGTGCTGGACGTAGAAGAACGGGGAAAATTATCGGCAAAAGAATTACGCAAGCGGGTAAGTCAGTGGCTAAAAATGGTCGAAAAACGCACGGGAAAAAAGCCGATTATTTACTCAGGAGCCGTTTTTTATCACACCAATCTGGCGGGCTATTTCAATGAATATCCGTGGTGGGTGGCTCACTATTATCAACGTCGTCCGGACAATGACGGCATGGCCTGGCGCTTCTGGCAGCATTCCGACCGTGGACAGGTAGATGGCATCAATGGTCCGGTGGATTTTAATGTGTTTAATGGCACGGTGGATGAGTTGCAGGCATTCGTTGATGGGATTAAAGAAACGCCTTAAATAAGAAGCAGTGATATACTCCCACCAGACTCCCTGGCAGGAAAAAGACAAATGGAACAAGCGCATACCCAGCTGATTGCCCAACTGAACGAGCGTATTTTAGCGGCGGATAACACGCCGCTTTATATTAAGTTTGCCGAAACGGTAAAAAATGCCGTGCGCAGCGGGGTGCTGGAGCATGGCAATATTTTGCCCGGTGAGCGTGATTTAAGTCAGTTAACCGGCGTTTCGCGCATTACGGTGCGCAAGGCGATGCAGGCGCTGGAAGAAGAGGGCGTGGTGACGCGTTCGCGCGGTTACGGCACGCAGATCAACAACATCTTCGAATACTCGTTGAAAGAAGCGAGAGGTTTTTCTCAGCAGGTGGTATTGCGCGGGAAAAAGCCCGATACGCTATGGGTTAATAAGCGTGTCGTGAAATGTCCCGAAGAAGTTGCGCAGCAGCTGGCGGTCGAAGCGGGAAGTGATGTCTTTTTGCTTAAGCGTATTCGCTATGTCGATGAAGAAGCGGTATCGATTGAGGAATCGTGGGTTCCGGCGCATTTAATTCATGATGTTGATGCCATCGGAATTTCTCTTTATGACTATTTCCGCAGCCAGCACATTTACCCACAACGTACGCGTTCCCGCGTTAGCGCCCGGATGCCGGATGCCGAGTTTCAGTCACATATTCAGTTAGATAGCAAAATACCGGTGCTGGTGATCAAGCAAGTGGCGCTTGACCAACAGCAACGGCCTATTGAGTACAGCATTAGCCACTGTCGCAGCGATCTATACGTTTTTGTGTGCGAGGAGTAGTTCCTCGCGCGTTGGCGCACAATCACCGCCCCGATGCCCGACAACCCACGACGCCACTGCATTGCCCAGTAATACGGCATCCGCCAGTGGCAGACCAGAGGCCAGCCCGGCAAGTACGCCACCTGCATGACTGTCGCCCGCCCCAATGGTGTCTACAACTTGCGTTGGAAATGCCGGAATGCAGCCAGAAGCGTCGTTGCTGAAATACCATGCGCCTTCTTTATCGAGACGAACGATCAACAGCGCGGCAAATTTCTCCTGCCATTGCTTGCCAAGTGTTGTTATCTCTGCGGATAAAGCAAAACGTTCGGCGGCAATCTCAGCCTCTTGACGATTGAGTGACACTAAAGGTCGACAGGCCATGATCCGCGCCAGTAATGCGTCCGGGATATCGCCAATACGTGGGCCAAAATCGATAAACGGCGTCACGTCTTGCAGCTTTTCCAGCCATTCCACTAACAATTCGCCGCAGGGCGAGGCCAGTTGATAACCGGAAAAATAGAGCAGGTTGCCAGGCGCAACGGTTAATCGTGCCAACCATTGGCGATTCCATTGATTTTCCACACCGCTGAATGACATAAAAGTGCGTTCGCCATCCGGCTCAACCAGTGCCAGACACCAGCTGTTATCGCTTTCGGCGTTATCGATCAGGCTGATTAACCCCTCTTTCGCCATCCGGTTGCGAATAATCTCCGCCCACACGCCCTGACCGAGCGGCAAGGCATTACCCGCTTCGATGCCGAGGCGCTTTAACGCCACGGCAATATTCAGTGCGCAGCCGCCAACGTTAACGCTCTGCTGTTTCAGTTCGATATCGCACCCACGCCAGGGGAGGGCATAAGCGTCGGCGATCACGTCAATGACCGCCGCGCCGACGACCATCACCGGCTGACGCGTGGTTAATTCAGGCAGCAGTGTGTGTAATCGAGCGCCGCTCATACCGCCTCCCGTTGTTGACGATATTTCGCCAGCGCTGTGGCATAGCGGTTGAAATCAAGCTGATTTACCGCATCCAGCTCCGCCTTTAACGCAGGATCGACAGCGTTAATGCCATGCAACGCGCCGCAAATCGCCGTCGCCATAGCACCTATGGTGTCTGTGTCGCCGCCAAGATTGGCGCACAGGACGGCGCAGCGGTTTGGGTCGGTTTGTGCCAGTTCAACTAGCGCAATGGCGCACGGAACGGACTCAATAGTGCTGGTGCCTGCGCCAACGACCTGGTAAAGCTGTTCGCTGGCGGATTCGGTGCCGTCGGCATTACGCACAATTTTCAGCGCAATCTCCAGACGTGCCGCCAGTGAGGCGCTGAACGTGGTGGTGTGTTTTTGCTGTGCATGTCGCGCAATTGAAGACAATGAATCAACAATCGCTGACCAGCGTTCTCCGTCAATGGCACGAGAAATCGCCCATGCGATGACTACCGCGCCTGCAACCGCCAGATCGGATTTATGGGTCGGGCTGGACGCCAGCGCCACATCATCAATAAAGGAATCAACATCACGCGCTGGAAGCAAACAACCTAATGGCGAGACGCGCATCGCTGCGCCGTTGGTTACGCCGTTGTTTTCCAGTTCAGCAACGGGTTTACCGTCGCGAATGGCGTTAAGCGCAATCTTCGAGGTCGGACCTAGTACGTTTTTGTTAAAGGCGTCGAAACGCAACGCCCAGTCGAGAATATTACGCCCAATCAGATTCGGATCGATCTTGCCTTCACATTCCAGTAACGCATCCGCCAGACACAGGCCATCGAGGTATCGTCGGTGAATTCGGCGCGGTTAAAATAACAGGCCGCGTTATTCTCCTTTGGTCCAGGCAGAAAACGGTCAATCCAGCCAAAGTGTGCTTTAACGCGGCTGCGTGGCCAAAGCTCGGAGGGCATCCCCATCGCATCCCCTAACGCCTGTCCATAAAGAGCACCGAGAATACGTTCTGTTTTCATTTAACTTCCCCTTGTGTCAACGCAATATCTCGATCATCGACCTTGATAGCCGTAATTTCGTTGTCGGATTCGCGGAAAAAAATCATGAACAGCACGGCGATAATGGCAATCATCACCGCGCCGAAAGTCCACATCCCGGACCAGTTGAAAGTCAGTCCGTTTACCGGTTCCTGATAAGCGAACATCTTTTCCATCATCACACCGCCAAGACGATAGCCGAGCAAACTGCCGAAGCCCTGGCAGCAGAGCGTGATCAGCCCCTGCGCAGCGGTACGCATATGCACGGGGGCTTTTTTATCGACATAGATGTAAGCGGTAACGTAGTAAAAATCGTAACTTACGCCGTGAAGCAAAATACCGAGGAACAGTAACGCGTAGGTGAAATATTCATCCGCACTACCGTAAATAAAGAAGCCATAGCAGATCGCAGCGGTGACCAGACCAAGCAATAATACCTTTTTGATACCAAAGCGTTTAGTGAAAAACGGCAATGCCAGCATAAAGAAGATTTCAGAGAACTGGCCGAGCGTCATCCAGCCGGTGGCGTTTTTCATGCCAACTTCGGTCAGATAACCGTTGGCAAAGATGTAATAGAACGCCAGTGGCATCGCAAACAGGAATGAACAGAAGAAAAAGACGAGGAAGTTTTTATCGCGCAGCAGGATCAGCGCATCCAGGCCGAGCATGACTTTAATGTCCATTTTGCCGGTGCTTTTTGGCGGCGTGTCGGGCAGGAAAAACGCAAACACACCGAGCAGAGCAGAACTTCCGGCGGTAATCAGCAGCGGGATGTTAGTCGGTGAGATATCGGCATACCCCAGCATTTGCGGCAAGAAACCACATGCCAGACCGGAGGCAATCCAGCCGATAGTGCCCATCACACGAATGCGTGGGAAATCACGCTCCACATCCGGCACGTTGGCAAAAGCGATGCTGTTAGTCAGCGCAATGGTCGGCATATAGGTTAGCGAGTAGGCCAGCAGTAACGGAAAGAACCCGGCAAAAGTGGTCTGTTGCGCAGCGAAATACATCAGCACAGCACCAGCGAACATCAATACCGCCAGCACTTTCTGCGCCGAGAAAAAGCGGTCAGTGATGGAGCCAACCAGAATTGGCGACAGGATCGCCGCAATGGCTGTGCAGGCATACGACCAGCCAATTTCTCCGGCACTAAAACCGTTTTTACTTAACCACAACCACAATGGCACAAACCACGCGCCCCAGATAAACCATTCAACAAACATCATGAACGACAGCTTTGCTGTTGTTTTCATCTTTTAATTCCTTCATGACAGGTAATGTAAGGTACGCGATGACAATACCACACAATAATACCTTTTGAGTACCTTTGCGGTAAAAACTTGACCGCGCTAACATTTTTTCTGATGAATCGAGCCAACAGAAAACGCTGAAAAAACATCCAAAAGATGGAAAAACTCGCCCGTAACGACCAGGATTATGATTGCCCGCAAAAGGCGGGCCAGGACAATCCATAGCCGATATCCAATCGGAATTTACGGGAGCATAGTAATGACAGATATTGCGCAGTTGCTTGGCAAAGACGCCGACAACCTTTTACAGCACCGTTGTATGACTATTCCTTCTGACCAGCTTTATCTCCCCGGACATGACTACGTAGACCGCGTGATGATTGACAATAATCGCCCGCCAGCGGTGTTACGTAATATGCAGACGTTGTACAACACCGGGCGTCTGGCTGGCACAGGATATCTTTCTATTCTGCCGGTTGACCAGGGCGTTGAGCACTCTGCCGGAGCTTCATTTGCTGCTAACCCGCTCTACTTTGACCCGAAAAACATTGTTGAACTGGCGATCGAAGCGGGCTGTAACTGTGTGGCATCAACTTACGGCGTGTTGGTGTCGGTATCGCGGCGCTATGCGCATCGCATTCCATTTCTCGTCAAACTTAATCACAACGAGACGCTAAGTTACCCGAATACCTACGATCAAACGCTGTATGCCAGCGTGGAGCAGGCCTTCAACATGGGCGCGGTGGCGGTTGGTGCGACTATCTATTTTGGCTCGGAAGAGTCACGTCGCCAGATTGAAGAAATTTCTGCGGCCTTTGAACGCGCGCACGAGCTGGGCATGGTGACAGTGCTGTGGGCCTATTTGCGAAACTCCGCCTTTAAGAAAGATGGCGTTGATTACCATGTTTCCGCCGACCTGACTGGTCAGGCGAACCATCTGGCGGCAACCATAGGTGCAGATATCGTCAAACAAAAAATGGCGGAAAATAACGGTGGCTATAAAGCGATTAATTACGGTTATACCGACGATCGCGTGTACAGCAAGTTAACCAGCGAAAACCCGATTGATCTGGTGCGTTATCAGTTAGCTAACTGCTATATGGGCCGGGCTGGGTTGATAAACTCCGGCGGTGCTGCAGGCGGTGAAACTGACCTCAGCGATGCAGTGCGTACTGCGGTTATCAACAAACGCGCAGGCGGAATGGGGCTGATTCTTGGACGTAAGGCGTTCAAGAAATCGATGGCTGACGGCGTGAAACTGATTAATGCCGTGCAGGACGTTTATCTCGATAGCAAAATTACTATTGCCTGATACGCCTCATACGAACAGCACCACCCCGTAGGACGGATAAGGCGTTTACACTGCATCCGGCAACCTATGCCTGATGCGACGCGGAAGCGTCTTATCATGCCTACATAGCACTGCCACGTATGTTTACACCGCATCCGGCATAAAAACACGCGCACTTTGCTACGGCTTCCCTATCGGGAGGCCGTTTTTTTGCCTTTCACTCCTCGAACAATTTTCATATTGTCGTTTTTGTGATTGTTATCTCGACATTTAAAAGCAAATAATTTCATTATATTTTGAAATCGAAAGCAAACGACAAGATATGAAAATGTACGTGGTATCGACAAAGCAGATGCTGAACAACGCACAGCGCGGCGGTTATGCGGTTCCGGCATTCAATATTCACAATCTCGAAACGATGCAAGTGGTGGTGGAAACCGCTGCCAACCTGCATGCGCCGGTCATCATCGCCGGAACGCCTGGCACATTTACTCATGCTGGTACAGAAAATCTGTTGGCGCTGGTCAGCGCGATGGCGAAGCAATATCACCATCCACTGGCAATTCATCTCGACCATCACACGAAATTTGACGATATCGCTCAGAAGGTTCGTTCTGGCGTGCGCTCAGTCATGATTGACGCCTCGCATTTGCCTTTTGCGCAAAATATTTCACGGGTCAAAGAGGTGGTGGATTTTTGCCATCGCTTTGATGTCAGCGTCGAGGCGGAGCTGGGGCAACTTGGCGGCCAGGAAGATGATGTGCAAGTCAATGAAGCCGATGCGTTGTACACCAACCCCGCACAGGCGCGTGAATTTGCCGAGGCAACCGGGATTGATTCCCTGGCGGTCGCCATCGGCACGGCTCACGGTATGTATGCCAGCGCACCGGTGCTTGATTTTTCTCGACTGGAGAACATTCGCCAGTGGGTGAACTTACCGCTGGTGCTGCATGGCGCGTCAGGATTATCGACTAAGGATATTCAGCAAACCATCAAACTGGGGATATGCAAAATCAACGTTGCAACGGAGCTGAAAAATGCCTTCTCGCAGTCGTTAAAAAATTACCTGACCGAGCACCCCGAAGCGACCGATCCCCGGGATTATTTGCAGTCGGCTAAATCCGCAATGCGCGATGTGGTGAGCAAAGTGATTGCCGATTGTGGCTGCGAGGGCAGGGCATAACGCACCTGCCATTTAACAAGGAAAAAACATGAAAACGTTAATTGCCCGGCATAAAGCTGGTGAACATATCGGCATATGTTCAGTCTGTTCTGCCCATCCGTTGGTTATCGAAGCGGCGCTAGCATTTGATCGCAACAGCACGCGCAAAGTGCTGATTGAAGCAACGTCAAACCAGGTCAATCAATTTGGCGGTTATACCGGAATGACACCGGCAGACTTTCGCGAATTTGTTTTTACGATTGCCGATAAAGTTGGGTTTGCACGCGAACGCATTATTCTCGGCGGCGATCATCTGGGGCCAAACTGCTGGCAGCAAGAAAATG
>NZ_JBQZXC010000062.1:0-20463 GCF_053555815.1 Shigella sp. SIG6
TACGCGTATCAACAAATGACCAGAATACCGATCTACAACGTAATGCGTTGAACTGTGCAGGATGCGAGCTGATTTTTGAAGACAAGATAAGTGGCACAAAGTCCGAAAGACCGGGGCTGAAAAAACTGCTCAGGACATTATCGGCAGGCGACACACTGGTTGTCTGGAAGCTGGATCGGCTGGGGCGCAGTATGCGGCATCTTGTCGTGCTGGTGGAGGAGTTGCGCGAACGAGGCATCAACTTTCGTAGTCTGACTGATTCAATTGATACCAGCACACCAATGGGACGCTTTTTCTTCCATGTGATGGGTGCCCTGGCTGAAATGGAACGTGAACTGATTGTTGAACGAACAAAAGCAGGACTGGAAGCTGCTCGCGCACAGGGACGAATTGGCGGTCGCCGTCCCAAACTTTCACCAGAATAATGGGCGCAGGCCGGGCGACTAATTGCATCAGGAGTTTCTCGCCAGAAGGTGGCGATCATCTATGATGTTGGCGAATCGACTTTGTATAAGAGGTTTCCAGCCAGGGTTATATAAAACTGCAGACACGGCATATACAAGAACGTGCTACGGTTGACTGAAAAGTTAATGTGGTATGTCACAGGCCTTTTGCGCCGTAAAGCCCCGTCCTTTAGGGCGCGGAGGACGTTAAAGAAAGTGGTGTTCTTTGTGTTGCTGAACTTATGCAAAATTTTTTTGCACCATAAATCCAACAACACATTCAATAACACATTGCTGTATCACTATGAAAATAAATGTGTTTTTATTTGATTTCACACATATCACAATTGATGCATTTTTTAGTGATTAACAGCGCCATAAGGAAACTCTCAAAACAACACAAACCGGGCGGGCATTATACGCGCATTCTTTACTCAGACCAGTTTTTTCACCAGCGCTTCACTATGACGAATACGTTCTGGTGCCAGTTCCAGATCCTGCTGAATCAGCGCAATGAACAGCAAATCCGTTAACATTCCCTGAGCGTGACAAGCAGAGATTGAAGCACTGTTTGTCGCTTGTTCTTCGGCAATGGTATACAGGCAATGAGAAGCACGCTGTTGCAGGGCATTCGGAGTAAAGCCGGTAATCGCCAGCACTTTTCCGCCCACTCGCAGCATCTCATCTGCCGCCAGGTTTAACTCGCGTCGTACACCGGTGTAGGAAATGGCTAATAACAGATCGTCAGGGGACGACGCCTGTACTGTTGCGAGTAGCGCATGCATATCGCGCAGTGCGGCAGCATTGAAGCCAATCTTCATCAGCTTCCAGGCAAAGTTTTGCGCCACCAGACCCGAAGCGCCAATACCGGTCAGAATTATCCGCCGCGCAGAGCGCAACATTGTTACGCATTCATGCAGTTTCTCTTCACTATTAACGTTTAGCGTTGCGTACATAGCGGCAGTATTTTCTTTAATCAGTTTTTCGCCGACCAGCCGTAACGGATCATCACCGCGGATTTGGTTATGAATGGGCACGGAGGGCGATTCCGGCTGGCTTGCCAGCGCTTCACTCAACGCCAACTTAAGCGCCGGAAAACCTTTATAGCCGAGTTTTTGCGCGAACTTCACGACGCTGGACTGACTGACTCCGGCTTCGTTGGCCAGTTGCTGAGAGCTTAAATGGCGCGCAGTATCAGGTTGTAGCAGCAGATAATCCGCCAGTTTTTTATCACTCTGGGCAAGCCCCTGGTAACGCTGACGGATACGAAGTAAGCCGTTCATATCTTTCCTCGCGATGAAATAGTGGCGACAACAGGCAATATGAGACACACGCGAGTGAATTTTATATTCCATTGCCGCTAATTGCCATGAATTAAAAATTCCAGTTAGCCATGATGCGGTCGATTGTTGCCGGAAAAGTGATGATCTATCTGTTAGGCTATGTAGTAGCGAAAATTAATCAGGATGTTTCAGTCCAGAGGAGTATGAGTTTGGCAACTCACGAGCGTCGTGTGGTGTTTTTTGACTTAGATGGAACATTGCATCAGCAGGATATGTTCGGCAGTTTTCTGCGCTATTTACTGCGTCGCCAACCGCTGAATGCGTTACTTGTCCTGCCGTTGTTACCGATTATAGCCATTGCGTTATTGATAAAAGGTCGTGCGGCACGCTGGCCGATGAGTCTGCTTCTGTGGGGGTGCACTTTTGGTCACAGCGAAGCACGTTTACAGACGGTGCAGGCCGATTTCGTGCGCTGGTTTCGCGACAATGTTACCGCCTTTCCGCTGGTTCAGGAGCGATTAACCACCTACCTGTTAAGTTCCGATGCTGATATCTGGTTGATTACCGGCTCTCCGCAGCCGCTGGTTGAAGCGGTTTATTTCGATACGCCCTGGCTGCCGCGGGTTAATCTTATCGCCAGCCAAATTCAGCGTGGCTATGGTGGTTGGGTATTGACGATGCGTTGTCTGGGACATGAAAAGGTCGCACAACTGGAGCGCAAAATCGGCACGCCGCTGCGGCTGTACAGTGGCTATAGCGACAGTAATCAGGACAATCCGCTGCTTTATTTCTGTCAGCATCGTTGGCGAGTAACCCCGCGCGGTGAACTCCAGCAACTGGAATAGAGTAAAGCATAGCGTCCGTGTATAATGCGTCGCGCTTTTATAACCGGAGTTTTCTTTTTGTCTGAAGTCGAATTTAGCCACGAATACTGGATGCGTCACGCGCTGACGCTGGCGAAACGTGCCTGGGATGAGCGGGAAGTGCCGGTCGGCGCGGTATTAGTGCATAACAATCGGGTAATCGGCGAAGGCTGGAACCGCCCGATTGGTCGCCATGATCCCACCGCACATGCAGAAATCATGGCCCTGCGGCAGGGTGGTCTGGTGATGCAAAATTATCGTCTGATCGACGCCACGCTGTATGTCACGCTTGAACCATGTGTAATGTGTGCCGGAGCGATGATCCACAGTCGCATTGGTCGCGTGGTCTTTGGTGCGCGTGACGCGAAAACTGGCGCTGCGGGATCTTTAATGGATGTGCTGCATCATCCGGGTATGAATCACCGAGTGGAAATTACGGAAGGAATACTGGCGGATGAGTGCGCGGCGTTGCTCAGTGACTTCTTTCGCATGCGCCGCCAGGAAATTAAAGCGCAGAAAAAAGCGCAATCCTCGACGGATTAATTTTGTTTCTCTTCACTCCCTTTCCTGGAAAACAGCAGAGAGGGAGAATGGGTCAAATAGTTTGATGACGACTGGGAAAGAAACGAGAGAAAAGGAAATTTCTCTTTGCCCAACTCCGTAGGCGATACCGCCGGATAATCCTGCGCCAGTTGCATCGCCGCTTCTGTAGCCTGCTTCTCTTTCTCTTGCAGATAACCCACCAGGCTAATCTGATACTTACGAATATTTTCGACATAAGCGTAGGCTTCATGCCCACGAGCGTAGCCGTAAGTCAGCTTGCTGTAATAGGGTTTCTGGCTAAGTAAAGGCAGACGCTGTTTTACGTCAGCCCAACTGTCAGGATTCCCTTTGGTTTTTGCCGTCAGGGCGCGGGCATCCAGCATATGCGCATAGCCCATATTGTACGCAGCGAGGGCAAACCAGATCCGTTCGTTCTCCGGCACACTTTCCGGCACTTTACTCATCATATCCTGCAAATAACGCACGCCACCGCTGATGCTCTGTTCGGCATCGGTACGATCCGTAATGCCGAGGCTTTGCGCGGTATTTTTGGTTAACATCATCATGCCGCGCACACCCGTCGGTGAAGTGGCCTGTGCATCCCAGTGCGATTCCTGATAAGCAATAGCGGCCAGCAAACGCCAGTCAATTTCTTCGGCGTATTTCTCAAACAGGGGCTTTAACTGCGGCAGTACCGCATCGACGGCGCGTAAAAATGTGCGCGTATCGACGTAATCAAAATCATCGCCATGCCCCAGGTATTTCTCTTCAATGCGTGCCAGTGTACCGTCTTCATTCATTTCGTTGAAGAAGTCGAGCAGGGCGGCGGAAAGGGTATTATCGCCATCTAACGGGCTAAACCAAGTCACCGGTTGTTCATCTGTGATATCGAGCGCTACGGCGAGCTCCGGGTGAACGCGCTGAAACAGGCTGATGGCGACAGAATCAGCAATGGTGTAATCGAGTTTTCCTTCGATGACATCTTCCATTAATTCCGCAGAGCCTTTTTTGTCGTCTACCTTCCAGCTTAATTCCGGGAATTTTGTTTCTTTCAGGGTCTGGAGATCGTTAACCACCACATGACCCGGTGCAACGGTGAGTTGCTCCGCCGTCAGGTTGCCCAGCGTACGTGGGCGATACTGACCCACTTTATAAACCAGTTGTTGTGACACGGAATAATAGGTAGGGCCAGGCTGATAATTTTTTACCCGCTCACTGTTATAGACCAGTCCTGCCGCCAGCAGGTCGGCGTTACCATTATCAAGGTCGTCAAACAGCTGGCTGATATTCTGCCGCACGGTCACTTTCAGTTTTACGCCGAGGTAATCGGCAAACTGTTTCGCCAGTTCGTAATCCAGGCCAAAAGGTTTCCCGTTGATTTCGTTATAAGTCAGGGGAGTATGAATGGTGCTCACACGCAACTCTCCCCGCGCTTGAATGGCGGCGATACGGTTGTCGGCTTTACCAAACCAGGGAATGGATGGCCAGAGAGCGACCGCGAGCAGCAGTGCCAGAATGCCGATGAACAGATAATTAATCTTTAATTTTTTCAATTAGTTAATTCTCTGTGTCGTGCGCGTCCCAGCTTGAAAAAACGTAATAATAGTGAAAGGTTTACTCATAAATGAGCGGCATTTTGCGTAAACCTGCGCCAGATGGCAACTTATTACAGCCATTGGCGGCACGCGTTGCTAATTCACGATGGTGATTTTATTTCCACGCAAACGGTTTCGTCAGTGCATCAGATTCTTTATAATGACGCCCGTTTCCCCCCCTTGGGTACACCGAAAGCTTAGAAGACGAGAGACTTATGATGGAAATTCTGCGTGGTTCGCCTGCACTGTCGGCATTCCGAATCAACAAACTGCTGGCACGTTTTCAGGCTGCCAGGCTCCCGGTTCACAATATTTACGCCGAGTATGTCCATTTTGCTGACCTCAATGCGCCGTTAAACGATGATGAGCACGCACAACTTGAACGCCTGCTGAAATATGGTCCGGCACTCGCCAGCCACGCCCCGCAAGGCAAACTCCTGCTGGTGACCCCGCGTCCTGGCACCATCTCTCCCTGGTCTTCGAAAGCGACCGATATTGCCCATAACTGCGGGCTACAACAGGTAAACCGCCTTGAGCGCGGCGTTGCTTACTATATAGAAGCCGGTACGCTGACCAATGAACAATGGCAGCAGGTTACCGCTGAACTGCACGACCGCATGATGGAAACGGTCTTTTTTGATTTAGATGATGCAGAGCAGTTGTTTGCCCACCATCAACCGACTCCGGTCACAAGCGTTGATTTGCTGGGGCAGGGCCGTCAGGCGCTGATCGACGCTAACCTGCGTCTTGGCCTGGCTCTGGCGGAAGATGAAATTGACTATCTGCAGGATGCTTTCACAAAGCTTGGTCGTAACCCGAACGACATCGAGCTGTATATGTTCGCTCAGGCGAACTCTGAGCACTGCCGCCACAAAATTTTTAACGCCGACTGGATTATCGACGGTGAACAACAGCCGAAATCGCTGTTCAGGATGATCAAAAATACTTTCGAAACCACGCCAGATCACGTTCTCTCTGCTTATAAAGATAACGCCGCCGTAATGGAAGGTTCTGAAGTGGGCCGCTACTTTGCTGACCACGAAACGGGCCGCTACAATTTCCATCTGGAACCGGCGCACATCCTGATGAAAGTCGAAACTCACAACCACCCGACGGCGATTTCTCCGTGGCCGGGCGCGGCGACCGGTTCCGGCGGTGAAATCCGCGATGAAGGTGCCACCGGGCGCGGCGCGAAGCCGAAAGCTGGTTTGGTTGGTTTCTCCGTATCCAACCTGCGAATTCCTGGCTTCGAACAGCCGTGGGAAGAAGATTTCGGTAAGCCTGAGCGCATTGTTACCGCGCTGGACATCATGACCGAAGGCCCGCTGGGCGGTGCGGCGTTTAACAACGAATTTGGTCGTCCGGCACTGAACGGCTACTTCCGTACTTATGAAGAAAAAGTGAGCAGCCACAATGGCGAAGAGCTGCGCGGTTATCACAAACCGATCATGCTGGCGGGCGGGATCGGCAACATTCGCGCCGATCACGTACAAAAAGGCGAGATCAACGTCGGTGCGAAGCTGGTCGTTCTCGGCGGCCCGGCAATGAACATCGGTCTTGGCGGCGGCGCGGCGTCTTCCATGGCGTCTGGTCAGTCTGATGCCGACCTCGACTTTGCTTCCGTACAGCGCGACAACCCGGAGATGGAGCGTCGTTGCCAGGAAGTGATCGACCGTTGCTGGCAGCTTGGTGATGCTAACCCAATTCTGTTTATCCACGACGTCGGTGCGGGCGGTCTTTCTAACGCGATGCCGGAGCTGGTGAGCGACGGCGGACGCGGCGGTAAATTTGAACTGCGCGATATTCTAAGCGACGAACCGGGCATGAGCCCGCTGGAAATCTGGTGTAACGAATCCCAGGAACGCTACGTGCTGGCGGTTGCTGCCGATCAATTACCGCTGTTTGACGAACTGTGTAAGCGTGAGCGCGCACCCTACGCGGTGATTGGTGAAGCGACCGAAGAACTGCATCTTTCTCTGCACGATCGTCATTTTGATAATCAGCCGATCGATCTGCCGCTGGACGTCCTGCTTGGTAAAACGCCGAAGATGACCCGCGATGTACAAACGCTGAAAGCGAAGGGCGATGCGCTGGTCCGTGAAGGGATCACCATTGCAGACGCGGTGAAACGCGTACTGCATCTGCCGACCGTGGCGGAGAAAACTTTCCTGGTGACCATCGGTGACCGCAGCGTAACCGGCATGGTGGCGCGCGATCAGATGGTGGGGCCGTGGCAGGTGCCGGTCGCTAACTGCGCGGTCACTACCGCCAGCCTCGACAGCTACTACGGTGAAGCGATGGCGATTGGCGAGCGTGCGCCGGTTGCGCTGCTGGATTTCGCTGCCTCTGCCCGTCTGGCGGTCGGTGAAGCGTTAACCAATATTGCCGCAACACAGATTGGCGATATCAAACGCATTAAACTTTCCGCCAACTGGATGGCGGCGGCAGGCCACCCTGGTGAAGATGCGGGCCTGTATGAAGCCGTTAAAGCCGTGGGTGAAGAACTTTGTCCGGCGCTGGGCCTGACGATCCCGGTGGGTAAAGACTCTATGTCGATGAAAACCCGCTGGCAGGAAGGTAACGAAGAGCGCGAAATGACGTCGCCGCTGTCGCTGGTGATTTCTGCATTTGCCCGCGTGGAAGATGTACGTCACACCATCACGCCGCAGCTTTGTACCGAAGATAACGCACTGCTGCTGATTGATTTGGGCAAAGGCAATAACGCGCTGGGCGCAACGGCGCTGGCGCAGGTTTATCGTCAGCTTGGCGACAAACCGGCAGATGTACGCGATGTTGCCCAACTGAAAGGCTTCTATGACGCGATTCAGGCGCTGGTTGCACAGCGTAAGCTGCTGGCGTATCACGACCGCTCTGATGGCGGCCTGCTGGTAACGCTGGCGGAAATGGCCTTTGCAGGTCATTGTGGCATTGACGCGGATATCGCCTCTCTGGGTGACGATCGCCTGGCGGCGTTGTTTAACGAAGAACTGGGTGCGGTGATTCAGGTTCGTGCCGCTGACCGTGAAGCGGTCGAGTCCGTACTGGCACAGCATGGGCTTGCGGATTGCGTCCATTATGTTGGGCAGGCGGTTTCCGGTGACCGTTTTGTGATTACCGCCAACGGGCAGACTGTATTCAGCGAAAGCCGCACTACGTTGCGTGTCTGGTGGGCAGAAACTACCTGGCAGATGCAGCGCCTGCGTGACAACCCGGAGTGTGCCGATCAGGAGCATCAGGCGAAATCTAACGACGCCGATCCGGGCCTGAATGTAAAACTGTCGTTCGATATCAACGAAGATGTGGCAGCACCGTATATTGCCACTGGCGCACGTCCGAAAGTTGCCGTACTGCGTGAGCAGGGCGTGAACTCGCATGTTGAAATGGCGGCAGCTTTCCAACGTGGGGGCTTTGATGCTATCGACGTGCATATGAGCGACCTGCTGACTGGACGTACGGGACTGGAGGATTTTCACGCCCTGGTCGCGTGCGGAGGTTTCTCCTACGGTGATGTGCTGGGTGCCGGTGAAGGTTGGGCGAAGTCTATCCTGTTCAATGACCGTGTACGCGATGAGTTTGCAACCTTCTTCCATCGTCCGCAAACGCTGGCCCTGGGGGTATGTAACGGTTGCCAGATGATGTCTAACCTGCGTGAACTGATCCCGGGGAGCGAGTTGTGGCCACGTTTTGTGCGTAACACCTCCGATCGCTTTGAAGCGCGTTTCAGCCTGGTTGAAGTAACCCAAAGCCCGTCTCTGCTGTTGCAGGGGATGGTGGGCTCGCAAATGCCGATTGCTGTCTCTCATGGTGAAGGGCGCGTGGAAGTGCGTGATGCGGCGCATCTGGCGGCACTGGAAAGCAAAGGGCTGGTGGCACTGCGCTATGTCGATAACTTCGGCAAAGTCACTGAAACCTACCCGGCTAACCCGAACGGTTCACCGAACGGTATTACGGCGGTTACGACTGAAAGTGGTCGAGTCACCATTATGATGCCGCACCCGGAACGTGTTTTCCGTACTGTCAGCAACTCCTGGCATCCGGAAAACTGGGGCGAGGATGGCCCATGGATGCGCATTTTCCGCAATGCGCGTAAGCAGTTGGGGTAAGTCATCAGTTCATTGGTTTTGCAGCCCGGATGCGGCATTTACGCCGCATCCAGCATTAAGCACCAACCACTATCATAAGCTCCCAACTCCGGGAGCTTTTTTGTGTCTGTAAATCACGACAATGGGTGGTTTACCGTGTCGCTTTCTGGCGACACTTAAATGATTGATTTTATTGTAATCTAATAAGTTTATCTTAAGTTGTCTCTTTTTAGCGACACATTGGCTGATTTACATTCAAATAGCGAAGAAGCCATAAATCCCTCAAAGCAACGTATAATCAGTACGTTACCAAACTATTTTCTTTATTGGCACAGTTACTGCATAATAGTAAGCAGTGGCTCATTCACCGACTTATGTCAGCCCCTTCGGGACGTGCTACATAAAATTCGAATGACGCACAACAAGGTGCCTGCCGTCCAACTTCTGATATCAGCGTAGCTATATCAACCATCGGGCGAAACGTCGAGTTAGGCACCGCCTTATTCCATAACAAAGCCGGGTAATTCCCGGCTTTGTTGTATCTGAACTTCCCCTCGGTTAGCATCAGGCTATTCGCGTCTGACGAGAGTAACACCTTGAAACGCTGGCCCGTTTTTCCCCGCTCATTACGACAACTGGTAATGCTGGCATTTTTGCTAATTCTACTACCCCTGTTGGTGCTGGCATGGCAAGCCTGGCAAAGCCTGAATGCGCTTAGCGATCAGGCGGCGCTGGTTAACCGCACTACGCTTATTGATGCCCGGCGTAGTGAAGCGATGACCAACGCGGCGCTGGAGATGGAGCGTAGCTACCGTCAGTATTGCGTGCTGGACGACCCTACGCTTGCGAAGGTTTATCAAAGCCAGCGCAAGCGTTACAGCGAAATGCTCGATGCCCACGCAGGCGTACTGCCAGACGATAAACTTTACCAGGCATTGCGTCAGGATTTGAACAATCTGGCCCAACTTCAGTGTAACAACAGTGGTCCCGATGCTGCCGCCGCCGCGCGTCTTGAAGCCTTTGCCAGTGCCAATACCGAAATGGTGCAGGCCACGCGCACAGTGGTGTTCTCTCGTGGGCAGCAACTTCAGCGTGAAATCGCCGAACGTGGGCAATATTTTGGTTGGCAATCGCTGGTGCTATTTCTGGTGAGTCTGGTGATGGTGCTACTTTTCACGCGGATGATTATCGGGCCGGTGAAAAATATCGAGCGCATGATCAACCGTCTGGGGGAAGGGCGTTCTCTGGGCAATAGCGTTTCGTTCTGTGGACCGAGCGAGTTACGCTCGGTTGGGCAACGTATTCTTTGGTTAAGTGAGCGCCTGTCATGGCTGGAATCCCAACGCCATCAATTTTTAAGACATTTATCTCATGAATTAAAAACGCCACTGGCGAGTATGCGCGAGGGCACTGAATTACTGGCTGATCAGGTTGTCGGGCCGCTTACGCCAGAGCAAAAAGAGGTGGTGAGCATTCTTGATAGCAGCAGCCGCAATTTGCAAAAACTGATCGAACAACTGCTTGATTACAACCGTAAACAGGCGGACAGTGCGGTGGAACTGGAGAATGTTGAATTAGCACCGCTGGTGGAGACAGTGGTTTCTGCTCATAGCCTGCCCGCACGGGCTAAAATGATGCATACCGACGTCGATCTCAAAGCAACAGCTTGCCTGGCGGAGCCAATGCTGCTGATGAGCGTACTGGATAATCTTTACTCCAATGCGGTGCACTACGGGGCTGAATCCGGTAACATTTGCCTTCGCAGCAGTTTACATGGTGCGCGGGTTTATATTGATGTCATCAATACAGGCACGCCCATTCCGCAAGAGGAACGCGCCATGATCTTCGAACCCTTTTTTCAGGGAAGCCACCAGCGAAAAGGGGCGGTGAAGGGCAGCGGTCTGGGATTAAGCATTGCCAGGGATTGTATTCGCCGTATGCAAGGGGAACTGTATCTGGTCGACGAGAGCGGGCAAGACGTTTGTTTCCGCATTGAATTACCGTCGTCGAAAAACACGAAATAATGCTAACAGCCTATCCTATCAGGCTATTTTATTTGTCAGTTCGGCCCCGGGTAGTGCTCGAAATCTTCACGTACGATATGTACGCCCCGGTTTCTCCGCGCTGTCCATGTCCAGACTGTCTGCAACAATTACGCCCACTGGGATAGGCTTTAAGTCTGGTGAATATGCGACACATTTTTCAACGATTATTGCCCCGACGGCTGTGGCTGGCAGGGCTGCCATGTCTGGCATTGCTGGGTTGCGTGCAGAATCACAATAAGCCAGCCATTGATACGCCAGCAGAAGAAAAAATTCCGGTTTATCAACTGGCTGACTATCTTTCTACTGAATGTAGCGACATCTGGGCGCTGCAAGGTAAATCAACCGAAACCAATCCGCTTTACTGGCTGCGGGCGATGGATTGTGCTGATCGTTTAATGCCTGCGCAGTCGCGTCAGCAAGCTCGCCAATATGACGACGGCAGCTGGCAAAATACCTTTAAACAAGGGATTTTGCTCGCCGACGCCAAAATTACGCCGTATGAGCGCCGCCAGCTGGTCGCGCGTATTGAAGCGTTAAGTACCGAGATCCCGGCACAGGTTCGCCCACTGTATCAACTCTGGCGCGACGGTCAGGCGCTGCAACTGCAACTGGCGGAAGAGCGCCAACGTTACAGTAAACTCCAGCAGTCCAGCGACAGCGAGCTGGATACATTGCGCCAGCAACATCACGTTCTACAGCAGCAACTGGAACTCACCACCCGCAAGCTGGAAAACCTGACCGATATTGAACGCCAGCTCTCGACCCGCAAACCGGCTGGAAATTTCTCGCCGGATACGCCGCACGAGAGTGAAAAGCCCGCGCCATCCACCCATGAGGTCACTCCTGATGAGCCATAAACCTGCGCATTTATTATTGGTCGATGACGATCCGGGATTGCTGAAACTGCTTGGCCTGCGCCTGACCAGCGAAGGCTACAGTGTGGTCACGGCGGAAAGTGGCGCTGAAGGATTACGGGTACTGAATCGCGAAAAAGTAGATTTAGTTATCAGCGACCTGCGGATGGATGAAATGGACGGTATGCAGCTATTTGCTGAAATCCAGAAAGTGCAGCCGGGAATGCCAGTAATTATTCTTACTGCGCATGGTTCTATCCCCGATGCCGTTGCTGCAACACAGCAGGGCGTTTTTAGTTTCCTCACCAAGCCTGTCGATAAAGATGCGCTATATCAGGCAATTGACGATGCGCTGGAGCAATCCGCGCCAGCCACCGATGAACGCTGGCGCGAGGCAATTGTCACCCGCAGCCCGCTGATGCTGCGTTTGCTGGAACAGGCGCGGCTGGTGGCGCAATCAGACGTCAGCGTTTTGATTAACGGTCAGAGCGGCACCGGGAAAGAGATTTTCGCCCAGGCTATCCACAACGCCAGCACGCGCAACAGCAAACCATTTATTGCTATTAACTGTGGCGCATTGCCCGAGCAATTGCTGGAGTCGGAGCTGTTTGGTCATGCGCGTGGCGCGTTTACTGGCGCTGTCAGCAATCGCGAAGGTTTATTCCAGGCGGCGGAAGGCGGAACGCTATTTCTCGATGAAATTGGCGATATGCCTGCGCCGTTACAGGTCAAACTGCTGCGCGTGTTGCAGGAGCGTAAAGTGCGCCCGCTGGGCAGTAACCGCGATATTGATATCAATGTGCGGATTATTTCTGCCACTCACCGTGATCTGTCAAAAGCGATGGCGCGCGGGGAATTCCGCGAAGATCTCTATTACCGCCTCAACGTTGTCAGCCTGAAAATTCCGGCACTGGCGGAGCGCACAGAAGACATTCCGCTACTGGCAAATCACCTGTTGCGCCAGGCGGCAGAGCGACATAAACCGTTTGTCCGCGCGTTCTCTACCGATGCGATGAAACGCCTGATGACCGCGAGCTGGCCGGGTAATGTGCGCCAGTTGGTCAACGTGATTGAACAGTGCGTGGCGCTGACCTCATCTCCGGTGATTAGTGATGCGCTGGTGGAGCAGGCGCTGGAGGGTGAAAATACGGCGCTGCCAACCTTTGTTGAGGCACGTAATCATTTTGAACTCAACTATTTGCGTAAGCTGCTGCAAATCACCAAAGGCAACGTCACCCACGCGGCGAGAATGGCGGGGCGCAACCGGACAGAATTTTATAAACTGCTTTCCCGACACGAGCTGGATGCAAACGATTTCAAGGAATGAATTGGCGTTATGTGTTACGTTTAGCAGATCAAAAGACAGGCAACCTTTTCAAGGAATAGCATGAAAAAGATTGATGCGATTATAAAACCCTTCAAGCTGGACGATGTCCGCGAAGCACTGGCCGAAGTCGGTATTACCGGCATGACGGTGACCGAAGTGAAAGGCTTTGGTCGCCAGAAAGGCCATACCGAGCTGTACCGCGGCGCGGAGTATATGGTGGATTTTCTGCCGAAAGTGAAAATTGAGATTGTCGTACCGGACGACATTGTCGATACCTGTGTCGATACCATTATTCGCACGGCGCAAACCGGCAAAATCGGTGACGGTAAAATCTTCGTCTTTGACGTGGCTCGGGTCATTCGCATCCGTACCGGTGAAGAGGACGACGCGGCAATTTAAACCGCGTCAAGGGTTGCCGGATGTTTCCATCCGGCAACATCAAATTACAGCACCTTATGCGGGCCAAAGCATTCGTAATGAATGTTTTCCTGCTTCACGCCCAGATCCACTAACTGTTTCGCGGTAAACTGCATGAAGCCAACCGGGCCGCAGAGATAGAACTGCATTGTCGGATCGCTGAACGCACCTTCCAGTTTGCTCAAATCCATCAGACCTTCGCTATCAAACTGACCTTTAGCGCGATCGGCTTCGCTCGGCTGACGATACCAGGTGTGCGCGGTAAAGCGCGGCAGTGACTGCCCCAGTTCCTTAACTTCATCAGCAAAGGCGTGAACTTCGCCATTTTCTGCCGCATGGAACCAGTTCACTTGTGCTGTGTGGCCTGCTTTTGCCAGCGTGTCGAGCATTGCCAGCATTGGCGTTTGACCAACACCGGTAGAGATTAACGTCACTGGTGTGTCATCTGCGACAGCCATAAAGAAATCACCTGCCGGAGCGACCAGTTTCACGACATCGCCAACATTGGCGTGATTGTGCAACCAGTTGGATACCAGCCCACCCTCTTCGCGTTTCACCGCGATACGATAGCCTTTGCCATCCGGTTTGCGAGTCAAAGAGTACTGACGAATTTCCTGATGCGGGAAACCTTCCGGCTTCAGCCAGACGCCGAGATATTGCCCCGGACGGTATTCTGCCACTGCGCCACCGTCGACCGGCTCCAGTTCGAAGCTGGTGATAAGCGCGCTGCGCGGTGTTTTAGCCACAATGCGGAAATCGCGAGTACCTTCCCAACCACCGGCTTTGCTGGCGTTTTCGTTATAGATTTCCGCCTCGCGATTGATAAATACATTAGCCAGTACACCATAGGCTTTACCCCACGCGTCCAGCACTTCCTGCCCCGGGCTGAACATTTCGTCCAGCGTTGCCAACAGGTGTTCACCGACGATGTTGTACTGTTCCGGTTTGATCTGGAAGCTGGTGTGCTTCTGCGCGATTTTTTCTACTGCTGGCAGCAGCGCAGGCAGGTTTTCAATATTACTGGCGTAGGCGGCAATAGCGTTAAACAGGGCTTCACGTTGATCGCCATTACGCTGGTTACTCATGTTAAAAATTTCTTTGAGTTCTGGGTTATGAGTAAACATACGGTCGTAGAAATGGGCGGTTAACTTTGGCCCCGTTTCCACCAGTAAAGGGATGGTGGCTTTTACTGTAGCGATGGTTTGAGCGTCAAGCATATGGTCTTCCTTTTTTGCATCTTAATTGATGTATCTCAAATGCATCTTATAAAAAATAGCCCTGCAATGTAAATGGTTCTTTGGTGTTTTTCAGAAAGAATGTGATGAAGTGAAAAATTTGCATCACAAACCTGAAAAGAAATCCGTTTCCGGTTGCAAGCTCTTTATTCTCCAAAGCCTTGCGTAGCCTGAAGGTAATCGTTTGCGTAAATTCCTTTGTCAAGACCTGTTATCGCACAATGATTCGGTTATACTGTTCGCCGTTGTCCAACAGGACCGCCTATAAAGGCCAAAAATTTTATTGTTAGCTGAGTCAGGAGATGCGGATGTTAAAGCGTGAAATGAACATTGCCGATTATGATGCCGAACTGTGGCAGGCTATGGAGCAGGAAAAAGTACGTCAGGAAGAGCACATCGAACTGATCGCCTCCGAAAACTACACCAGCCCGCGCGTAATGCAGGCGCAGGGTTCTCAGCTGACCAACAAATATGCTGAAGGTTATCCGGGCAAACGCTACTACGGCGGTTGCGAGTATGTTGATATCGTTGAACAACTGGCGATCGATCGTGCGAAAGAACTGTTCGGCGCTGACTACGCTAACGTCCAGCCGCACTCCGGCTCCCAGGCTAACTTTGCGGTCTACACCGCGCTGCTGGAACCAGGTGATACCGTTCTGGGTATGAACCTGGCGCATGGCGGTCACCTGACTCACGGTTCTCCGGTTAACTTCTCCGGTAAACTGTACAACATCGTTCCTTACGGTATCGATGCTACCGGTCATATCGATTACGCCGATCTGGAAAAACAAGCCAAAGAACACAAGCCGAAAATGATTATCGGTGGTTTCTCTGCATATTCCGGCGTGGTTGACTGGGCGAAAATGCGTGAAATCGCTGACAGCATCGGTGCTTATCTGTTCGTTGATATGGCGCACGTTGCGGGCCTGGTTGCTGCTGGCGTCTACCCGAACCCGGTTCCTCATGCTCACGTTGTTACTACCACCACTCACAAAACCCTGGCGGGTCCGCGCGGCGGCCTGATCCTGGCGAAAGGTGGTAGCGAAGAGCTGTACAAAAAACTGAACTCTGCCGTTTTCCCTGGTGGTCAGGGCGGTCCGTTGATGCACGTAATCGCCGGTAAAGCGGTTGCTCTGAAAGAAGCGATGGAGCCTGAGTTCAAAACTTACCAGCAGCAGGTCGCGAAAAACGCTAAAGCGATGGTAGAAGTGTTCCTCGAGCGCGGCTACAAAGTGGTTTCCGGCGGCACTGATAACCACCTGTTCCTGGTTGATCTGGTTGATAAAAACCTGACCGGTAAAGAAGCAGACGCCGCTCTGGGCCGTGCTAACATCACCGTCAACAAAAACAGCGTACCGAACGATCCGAAGAGCCCGTTTGTGACCTCCGGTATTCGTGTAGGTACTCCGGCGATTACCCGTCGCGGCTTTAAAGAAGCCGAAGCGAAAGAACTGGCTGGCTGGATGTGTGACGTGCTGGACAGCATCAATGATGAAGCAGTTATCGAGCGCATCAAAGGTAAAGTTCTCGACATCTGCGCACGTTACCCGGTTTACGCATAAGCGAAACGGTGATTTGCTGACAATGTGCTCGTTGTTCATGTTGGATGCGGCATGAACACCTTCTCAGGCCTACAAAATCTTGCAAATTCAATATATTGCAATCTCCGTGTAGGCCTGATAAGCGTAGCGCATCAGGCAATTTTTCGTTTATGATCATCAAGGCTTCCTTCGGGAAGCCTTTCTACGTTATCGCGCCATCAAATCTGTCGTAACTGCGCCTCAACATACAAATAGCCAATTCCCAGCACCTGTTGTGCGCGGCTTAATTGCCCGAAGCCAATTTGCGTCGCTTTCACGCTCGGTCCTTCGTCGCGGTCGAACGGGTTAAATCCTGTCTGGCGAATAATAGTATTAAGCCAGTTCTCACCAAAGGCACAACTGCGACCGTACAACCAAATCTGATTAATATTGAGGATGTTGAGGAAGTTATACAGACTCAAACCAATGGCATTGGCAGAGCGATCAACCCAGCTGGTGATCCACGGTTCTCCACTCTGCCAGGCAGCGATTAACTGCGCGGTTGTCAGTTTTTCAGGATCAAGCTGAGTATTAACCGGTTGTGATTTTAGCCATACCCGCGCCTGTTTTTTTAATGCACTTAACGAGGCGACGGTTTCCAGGCAGCCGTAACGTCCACAGTCGCAGACGACGCCATCCGGATTAACGATGGTGTGACCAATCTGTCCGCTACCATACAAACTGCCGCGATAAATTTGCTCGTTAATCACGAACGACGAGCCAATGCCGTAATCAACGTTGATCACGCAGAAATCCCGTTCCTGCGAATTATTTTGCCATTTCTCCGCCAGCGCCAGCATCACGCAGTCATTATCGACCAGCACCCGAATGCCCAGCTTCTCTTCCAGCAGATACTTCACCTCAACTGGCGTTGTCCACGGCGCTTGCGGCATGGTTTGCGATACGCCGGTCACCGGATCAACCTGCCCGTGGATTGCCAGCGCCAGATTGATGGTGCGGTCCGGCCACAATTTACGGTGGCGATGCCAGCATTTTTCGATTTCGGACAGCAGCGCCTGCGGCGTCGGTACATCAATCTGTAAATACTCAAATTCGCCTTTCGGACTTAAACAAGCATTAGCAACCTGACACTCAATACTGGTGGGCGTCACGTTCAGGCACAGCGTCCAGTCACCTTCCGGCGCAATCAGCCATGTACCGCTACTATGCCCGCGCGTCTGGCTTTCATCGTCAATATTCACCACCCGTTTTTCGCTTTCCAGTTCCTGCAAAATATTACTGACTGCCGGAATCGAAATTTGCGCCAGCCGGGCCAGCGTTGATTTATTGGCGCGCTTTTGCCGGTACAGCAGTTCCAGAATCACGCATTTGTTATGGTGGCGAATCTGTTGATTGTTAATGCAGGCTCTCATCTTCACTAAACCTTGTTTAGTTAATTGCGTGATTATTCCGCGAAAACATTGCCAGATTGTTCAATACACTGCCACAAATCTTTTAATTCAGTATGTCTTGTTAATATTGAGGGCACCATGACTCCAGTAAAAGTGTGGCAAGAGCGCGTTGAGATCCCGACCTATGAAACCGGGCCGCAGGATATACATCCCATGTTCCTGGAAAATCGCGTTTATCAGGGATCGTCCGGCGCGGTTTATCCCTACGGCGTGACCGATACGCTGAGCGAGCAGAAAACCCTGAAATCCTAGCAGGCGGTGTGGCTGGAAAACGACTACATCAAAGTGATGATCCTGCCGGAACTGGGCGGTCGGGTGCATCGCGCATGGGATAAAGTGAAACAGCGCGATTTTGTCTATCACAATGAAGTCATTAAACCTGCGCTGGTGGGGCTGCTGGGACCGTGGATCTCCGGCGGGATTGAGTTTAACTGGCCGCAACACCATCGCCCGACCACCTTTATGCCCGTTGATTTCACCCTCGAAGCCCATGAAGACGGTGCACAGACGGTGTGGGTCGGCGAAACGGAGCCGATGCATGGTTTACAGGTGATGACAGGTTTCACCCTGCGCCCTGACCGGGCGGCACTGGAAATCGCCAGCCGCGTCTATAACGGCAACGCCACGCCGCGTCATTTCTTGTGGTGGGCCAACCCGGCAGTGAAAGGGGGTGAAGGGCATCAGAGCGTTTTCCCACCGGATGTGACTGCGGTGTTTGATCACGGCAAACGGGCCGTCTCCGCTTTCCCCATCGCCACCGGCACTTACTACAAAGTGGACTACTCCGCCGGAGTGGACATTTCTCGCTATAAAAATGTGCCTGTTCCAACCTCATATATGGCCGAAAAATCGCAGTACGATTTTGTCGGCGCGTGGTGTCACGATGAAGATGGCGGTTTGCTGCACGTTGCCAACCACCATATTGCGCCAGGTAAAAAACAGTGGAGTTGGGGACACAGTGAATTTGGCCAGGCGTGGGATAAGAGTCTGACCGACAATAACGGCCCGTATATCGAACTGATGACCGGTATTTTTGCCGATAACCAGCCTGATTTTACCTGGCTTGATGCTTACGAAGAGAAGCGTTTCGAGCAGTATTTCCTGCCTTATCATTCTCTGGGCATGGTGCAAAATGCCTCCCGCGATGCGGTGATAAAACTCCAGCGTAGTGAGCGGGGGATTGAGTGGGGGCTGTATGCCATCTCTCCGTTGAACGGATACCGTCTGGCGATCCGCGAAATCGGCAAATGCAACGCGTTGCTCGATGATGCCGTGGCCCTGACACCAGCGACCGCCATCCAGGGCGTGTTGCACGGTATCAATCCTGACAGACTGACCATTGAACTCTCCGATGCCGACGGCAATATTGTACTGAGTTATCAGGAACATCAGCCGCAGGAGTTGCCGTTGCCGGACGTCGCCAAAGCGCCACTGGCAGCACAAGACATTACCAGTACAGATGAAGCCTGGTTTATCGGTCAGCATCTGGAGCAATATCATCACGCCAGCCGTTCACCGTTCGATTACTACCTGCGCGGCGTGGCGCTGGACCCGCTGGATTATCGCTGTAACCTGGCGCTGGCGATGCTGGAATATAACCGCGCAGATTTCCCGCAAGCGGTGGCGTATGCCAGTCAGGCGCTGAAACGCGCACATGCGCTGAACAAAAACCCGCAGTGTGGACAAGCAAGTTTGATTCGCGCCAGTGCTTACGAACGTCAGGGACAATATCAACAAGCCGAAGAGGATTTCTGGCGTGCGGTCTGGAGCGGCAATAGTAAAGCAGGCGGCTATTATGGTCTGGCACGACTGGCGGCGCGTAATGATAACTTCGACGCGGGTCTGGATTTTTGCCAACAAAGTCTTCGTGCCTGCCCAACCAATCAGGAAGTGCTTTGCTTGCATAATCTGCTGCTGGTGTTAAGTGGTCGTCAGGACAACGCGCGTTTGCAGCGCGAGAAACTGCTGCGTGATTATCCGCTGAACGCCACTCTGTGGTGGCTGAACTGGTTCGATGGTCGTAGCGAATCAGCCCTCGCGCAGTGGCGCGGTCTGTGTCAGGGACGCGACGTTAACGCTCTGATGACCGCCGGGCAACTGATTAACTGGGGAATGCCCACCCTGGCGGCAGAGATGCTGAACGCACTGGACTGCCAGCGCACGCTGCCGCTTTACCTGCAAGCCAGCTTGCTGCCGAAAGCCGAACGTGGCGAACTGGTCGCAAAAGCCATTGATGTCTTCCCGCAGTTTGTCCGTTTCCCGAATACGCTGGAAGAAGTGGCGGCGCTGGAGAGTATTGAAGAGTGCTGGTTTGCTCGCCATTTACTGGCCTGCTTCTACTACAACAAACGTAGCTACAACAAAGCCATTGCCTTATGGCAACGTTGCGTAGAGATGTCGCCGGAGTTTGCCGACGGCTGGCGCGGGTTAGCGATCCATGCGTGGAATAAGAAACACGATTATGAGCTGGCCGCGCGTTATCTTGATAATGCTTATCAGCTTGCGCCGCAGGATGCACGTCTGCTTTTCGAACGGGATTTGCTGGATAAGTTAAGTGGAGCCACACCGGAGAAACGACTGGCGCGTCTGGAAAATAATCTGGAAATTGCGCTGAAACGCGACGACATGACCGCAGAACTGCTCAATTTGTGGCATCTCACGGGTCAGGCAGACAAAGCGGCGGACATTCTCGCCACGCGTAAATTCCACCCGTGGGAAGGCGGGGAAGGGAAGGTCACCAGTCAGTTTATCCTCAACCAGTTATTACGCGCCTGGCAGCATCTT